>WFSM01000135.1 GCA_015485945.1 Candidatus Bipolaricaulota bacterium
TGCTGTTCATCGATAATGCTCCTGGTGGGGAAACGGCCCTGCCAAAGGGTGCGAAAGCAGCCCAGGTGCAGTTTGATCCGAACCATCCGTGGAACGTGTTCGTGCGTATCGCTGGTTGGCCCGCGTACGGTCGCCACCTGTGGACGGCGGACGGCAAAGGACCGTATCTCGTTGGCGTTGCATCCGATCCTAAAAAGGGACGGATCATCGTCACCATCCCCAAGTCGATGGTGCCACAGATCACAGGCTGGCACTACGTTCTCGTCGGATCGCAGGATGGTTACGGCAAGGACTATATTCGGGCGATCGGACAGAAGGCCGGCGAATGGTCGGGCGGCGGGTGCCCGGATCCAATGTGGGCGCCCCAGATCTACGACTATCTAACGCCACCGGGATATACACAAAAGCAGATCCTGGACAGCTATAACGCGCAGAAAAAGCAGTTTGCTACACTGATTCCGGTGCGAGTACAACTTCAAAAATAAGGAGGTGATCACCCCGAGGGAACAAACCAGGGTAAACAAGTGGGAACAAAACCCAACGGGATATCATTTTAACAGGAGGTTGAAACATGAAAAAAGCGTTGATACTGCTTATTGCGGTGACAATGATCGCGGGATTGTTCGTGGCGGTTAACGCCAGTCAGGCAGGAAAACTGATCATTTGGGCGGACGAGACACGGGCGCCTGTGTTACAGCAGGTGGCAAAGTCGTTTGAAGCGGCATACGGAGTACCAGTCGAAGTGCAGCAAGTGCAGTTTGGTGACATTCGCGGCAAGCTCGCTACCGCCGGCCCTAAGGGTGAGGGACCGGATATCATCATCGGTGCGCACGACTGGCTCGGCGAGCTAATTCAAAACGGACTGATTGCGCCGATCGTGCTACCAAAAGACGTGATCAATCAGTTTGCACCAGTGGCAATTCAGGCGTTCAGTTGGGGCAGCCAGCTGTACGGGCTCCCCTACGCCACCGAGTGCGTGGCGTTGATCTACAACAAGAAGCTCGTGCCGCAGGTGCCGGCGACGTTCGCCGATCTGCTGGCAACCGCGAAGAAGCTCACCGACCAGGCGGCGGGTAAGTACGGGTTCCTGATTCAAGAGCCCGATCCGTATCACACCTTTGCGCTGTTCTCCGCCGGTGGCGGCTATATCTTCGGTAAGAATCCGGATGGCACCCTTAATCCGTGCGATATCGGCCTCGATAACGCCGGCGCGATCGCCGGGGCGAATCTCCTCTCCCAGATGGTGAAGGACGGGATCGAGGTTCCTGGAGCTGACTACAACACCGTCACCAGCCTGTTCAACGACGGCAAGCTGGCGATGATGATCGGTGGACCGTGGACCCTGCCTGGAATCCAAAAGGCGGGAATCGATTACGGCATTGCTCCCATTCCTCCGATCAACGGCCACACTCCTAAGGTGTTTGTCGGGGTGCAGGGGTTCATGATCAGCGCGTTCTCCAAGAATAAGGTATTGGCGAACACGTTCCTCAAGGACTTTCTGGTCAACAAGGATGTCATGCTTGACCTGTACAAACTGGGGCAGCGTCCACCTGCTTATCTACCGGCGCTCGACGCGGTTAAGGACAACCCTGACATTGAAGGGTTTGCTGCCAGCGCAGCTAACGGCATCCCGATGCCCAAGATCCCACAGATGGCATCGGTGTGGAGTGCATGGTCCGACGCGCTCAGCCTGATTGTGAACCAGAAGGAAGACCCGGCGACCGCGATGCACAATGCTGTCGCCCAGATCAAGAAGCTGCTCAAGTGTGGGCAATAACGTAACCAATCGGGGCCGGCGTACGCCGGCCCCACTTTCACATAAATTATGGTGTGGAAATACATAGCTACCCGTGGCGGCAAGATAATTAGTGCCAGTTTGATCGGAGCGATCACAATTTGGATTGGCACGCGACTTGCGTTGAGCGGCCAACTTGTGATGGCCGCTGTATTCGTGTTCGGCGCCGCCGGAATTCTGTATGTCTATACTGCGGCGCGAACTTACCCGTGGCGGTATCTCGTGCCCGGACTTGTGTTTCTCACCGCAATGGTCATCTTCCCGATCGGATACACGGTTTACGTATCCCTCACCAATGTGAGCACTGGCCATATCCTGACCAAACCGCAAGCGATCACGCAGATCGCCGATCGAATGTATACCCCGGTTAATGCTCCCACCTATTCATACATCGCGTTTAAGAATGCAACCGGGCAAATTGCGCTGCTGCTGAAGAATGCGGCGAACGATCTCCTTTATTACAACGGCAAACTTACGCCGGTACAGCCGTCTGACCCCCGGTTTGTCGATGACAACGGCGACGGCGTTCCGGATAAGTTTCTCGATTACCAGCGGCTTACTATCCGGCAAGTCGTGAAGAACTTGTCGTATTTGGAAAACCTGAGCATCCCCGACGGCAAATACCGGCTGCGGATGGCCAGTTTACTCGCGTTTAAAGCATATGCACCCCGGTATTCGTACGATGTTGCCACCGATGCGGTTACTGATCTACAGACGGGTATAATCTACTACTCCGATCCCAAGACTGGGTTTTTCACCGCCAAGGACGGAAAAGTCCTGTATCCCGGATTCCCCGTGTACATCGGGCTCAGCAACTACCTGTCCATTCTTACGAATCCGCTGGTTTCCGGCCCGTTTGGGCGGGTATTTGCGTGGACTATTGCGTTTGCCGCCTTGTCCGTGCTCACTACGTTTGTCCTTGGTTTGATATTGGCATTGTTATTGAACGATCCGTATCTCAAATTGCGCCGGCTCTATCGGGTGTTGGTCATCGTGCCGTACACACTGCCGGCCCTCATCTCGATTTTGGTGTGGCGAGGACTGCTAAATACCAACATGGGCGTCGTCAATATGCAAATCTTGATGCCGTTGTTCCACATCAAGATTCCGTGGTTTACCGATCCGACTTGGGCAAAGGTTGCACTCGTGCTCGTGAACCTGTGGCTGGGGTATCCGTACATGATGATCGTTTCACTCGGGGCGCTGCAGTCAATTCCCAGCGAATTGTACGAAGCGGCATTGGTCGATGGCGCTGGGTGGTGGAAGCGGTTCTCGCGGATTACGTTGCCGCTTCTGCTCATCCCACTGGCGCCGCTGTTAATCGGCAGTTTTGCATTTAATTTTAATAATTTTAACATTATTTATTTATTAACGCAGGGCGGCCCGCCGATCCCCGGGGCGCAGACACCGGCCGGGGCGACCGACATTCTGCTCAGCTACGCGTATAACCTCGCATTCAAGGGAGGATCGGGACATCAGTTCGGACTGGCGGCTGCGGTCTCGGTCATAATTTTTCTTATCATCGCGACAATCAGTGCAATCAATTTCCGGTTTACCGGGGCACTGGAGGATCTGAGCAAAAATGTATAGCAAGCATACCCTGCTGGGAAGTATAACCCGACATCTGATAATCTGGATAATGATTGCGTTTTCATTGTTTCCGGTAGTGTGGATTTTCTCGGCGTCGATCAACTCAACGAACAGTATCAATACGCAGCGGCTGATTCCCAAGAGCTTGACATGGGAGAACTACAAGAATCTGTTTACCGATCCATTGGAACCGTACGGATTTTGGCTGGTGAACAGCCTGATTGTCGCTACTACAACTGCTCTGTTTACCGTGCTCCTTACCGCGCTCGCCGCGTATGCGTTCTCCCGGTTTAAGTTTTGGGGCCGGCGGATGATGCTGCTTACGCTGTTGTTGGTACAGATGTTCCCGCAGATGCTCGCGATGGTAGCAATCTACCTATTGCTCTACAAGATCGGTAAAATCGCGCCGTGGATGGGGCTCAACACCCTCATCGGGTTGATCATTGTCTACCTCGGTGGGGCACTGGGGTTCAACACATGGCTAACCAAGGGCTATTTCGACACCGTTCCCCATTCGCTTGAGGAGTCGGCATTGGTAGACGGCGCCAGTCATTTTCAGGCGTTCGTGCACATCATCCTTCCGTTGTCGAAGCCGATCCTGGCAACGATTTTCGTGCTTACGTTTATTGGTATCTACTCCGAATACCTGTTTGCCAGCATCCTTTTGTCCAGCTTGCACAAGTACACGCTCGGCGTCGGGCTTAACCTATTCCTCTCCGGTCAGTGGTCGAACAAGTGGGGAATCTTTGCCGCCGGTGCGTTGATGGGGTCGTTGCCGGTGTTGATCATATTCATCCTCGCCCAGCGGTTGCTCGTATCCGGGCTTACCCGCGGATCGGTGAAAGAATAGAAAGGGAAAACGTGATCCCGACCTGGATTCGCGACGCAGTCTTCTACCAAATCTTTCCCGATCGATTTTGTAACGGGGATCCCGCTATTGATCCCCCGGGGGTGCGGCCATGGGGGGAGCCCCCGACCCGGGAGGCAGTGTTCGGTGGCGACCTCATCGGCATCACGCAAAAACTCGATTATCTCGAGGATTTGGGAGTGAATGCGCTCTACCTCACCCCAGTCTTTACGGCACCGTCCAATCATAAGTACGACACCGTCGACTATTTCCACGTTGATCCCGCGTTCGGTGGAGACGCCGCGCTGCGGACATTGGTGGACGCCGTGCACGCGCGCGGGATGCGGATCATTCTTGACGGAGTGTTTAATCACTGCTCGGATCGACACCCGTTCTTCCGCGATGTGATGGGAAACGGGAAAAATTCAAACTACTGGGACTGGTTCACGGTCGCCGGCGATCATGTGATCCAGTATCCCGAGCCGAACTACGCGTGCTGGGCCGGGGTGCGGGTGATGCCGGAGTGGAACCACACCAATCCCGCTGTACGCGACTATTTGTTATCGGTTGTGCGTCATTGGATCCGCGACTACGGAATCGACGGGTGGCGGTTGGACACGGTGGAGTATCTGCCGCCGGACTTCGTCCGTGCGGTGCGCCGTGTGGCGAAGGAGGAAAATCCGAACGTGTACGTGCTTGGCGAGGTAATGGGGATCGCGACGGCGTGGTTTAAGCACGGCGCCCTCGACGGAGTGATGCACTACAAACTGTGGGAGGCACTCGTTCGGTTCATCGCTGAGGAACAAAGTGATGCGCGCGAGTTCGCCGCGTTCGTCCGGAGCCTATGGTTCAGCTACCCCAGTGAGAATGGATTTTCGTGTTATACCTTGATTGGAAGTCACGACAAGCCGCGGTTTATCAGATTGGCCGGCGATGATGTGCGCAAACTCGCACTTGCGGCCGCGTTTTTGTTTTCGTTCCCCGGTGCGCCAGCGATCTACTATGGCGACGAGGTCGGTCTTGAGGGGGACAAGGACCCTGATTGTCGCCGGTGTTTCCCGTGGGATGAGGCACAATGGAACCGGGAACTACGCACTCTATTCAACCGGCTGATCGCACTGCGCCAGGATCACTCCGCCCTGCGTCGCGGTGAACCGCGGTTCCTGGATGCCCACGGGCGGTTCCTCATGTTATCCCGGACCGTTCCTGATGAGGAGATCGTCCTTGCGCTGAACGCTGGCGATCGTGAAGAACGGGCACGGTTTTCCCAGGCGTACACCGATCTTGTCGATGGCACCGTGGGGACGGAATTCACCGTCCCGGAAATGGGGTTCCGGCTCTTGCGGCGCGGCTAACGTGCGAGCTCAACGTACAGATCGAGGTAATTGCGTGCTGATGCGTTCCAGGAATGATCCTCCTCCATCCCGTGTTTTCTCAAGTTTGCCCATTCCGCTGGTTCGTCGCGGTATAGAGCAACGGCGCGCCGCAGGGCGACAAGCATCGCGTCCGGCGTATACTCGGTGAATGTAAACCCGTTCCCCGCTGTCCGATCGGTGGTGTAATCCCTGACGGTATCTTTTAACCCGCCGGTCGCGCGTACTACCGGAACGGTCCCGTAGCGCAGTGAATACATCTGGTTGAGTCCGCATGGTTCGAATCGCGATGGCATGAGAAAGATGTCGGCCGCCGCCTCGATCCGATGCGCCCATTGTTCGGAGAACGTGATGCGTGCTGCTGCCCGCTGTGGATAGCGCTGTGCCGCTTGGCGGAAGAACTCCTCGTACTCCGGAGCTCCCGTTCCCAGGAGAACAAACTGGATCCCGAGCGCCATCATTCGATCGAACGCGGCTATCACCAGGTCAAACCCCTTCTGCGCTGCCAGCCGGGAGATCATCCCCACAACCGGGGTAGCGGGCTCTTGTGCCAGGCCGAGATCGGCCCGCAACCGTTCTTTGTTCTGTTCTTTGCCGGACGGATTCGCGGGTGAATAATTCGCCCACAGGTGAGAATCAATTTCCGGGTTCCACACGGTATCGTCAATCCCATTGAGGATTCCCACCAGGGCATCGGCACGGGCACGCAGTACCTCCTCCAACCCTTCGCCGTCGTTGCGGATCTCCTGGGCATAGGACGGGGAGACAGTGGTGAGACGGTCGGCGGTCAGGATTCCACCTTTGAGTAGGTTCAATTTACCGGCGTGCGCGAACGGGGCAAGGGCACCGTCATCGAGCCCGGTGACAGTGCGGGATCCCCAGGGGAATTCGCCCTGGTAGGCAAGGTTGTGGATGGTAATGATGCTTTTCGCTCCGTTTGGCCCCACCCCGGCGCGCAGATACGCCGGTATGAGCGCGGTATGCCAATCATTCACGTGGATAATGTCCGGCTGCCAATCGACCGCTTCTGGCACGCTGAGCGCTCCCCGGGACAGAAAGGTGAATCGCTCCAGCGCGTCCGGGTAATCCCCCCCGCCTTCACCGTAGATTTGTGCCCGGTCGAAGTAGTGATCGTTTCCGAGAAAATACACCGGAACGGCGCTCTGCGGCAGAGTCCCGACATACAAACTGCATTCCTTCTCGGCGTTCCCCACCGGGACCGAGAAAGACGTTACCGTCTTTAACTCAGTTTTATCCGCCACTCCGCGATACTTGGGCATAACGAGCCGAACATCGACCCCCAGATCGTGCAACGCGCGTGGCAACGCGGCGGCGACGTCGGCGAGCCCGCCCACCTTGGCAAACGGCGATACTTCAGCTGATATGAGCAAAATTTGCATCTTCCACCTCCGGATGAAATTATACCCGCCCACCCGCGGTTGCTCCGACCTGCTTTGCAGATCCCTCTCGGATTCAAGCGCGCTGTCGCGAGCCAATCCCTATGTGCCGTGCGGCACCATCTTCGTGCGGTTCCTGGGAGTGACGAGTTTGGCGGTTACGATGGCAGCGAAACCCGCTCCTAATTTTGCCACGGCCGCGAAATCATATTTGCCTGTGGGGAATGTGTCCGTAAAATAATAATGGATTCGCATCGTGCGGATCGTAAGCCATCATGAAAAGAGGAAAGCGATGAAGGGCAAGCCGGATTTTGCAAGCTGGTTTAAGGAACGCGATCAGCAAGTGATCAGTGCGCATCTGCGTAAGGACCGAGCAACGTTAATCAAAACAATTCGGGAACTGGAAGCCGAGCGGGATGAGGCACGCGCGTATCAGGCGCGGTTGGAAAAGTTACTGGAATCGATCAAAGAACTACAACACCGGCTACAGATATCCGGACAAGGGGGCGCGTAATCATGTGGGAACGGATCGGAAACTCTCTATTGAATTGGGAGACAGCATTAGTCGATAAACTCAAGCATGAGGGCGTGGAGTACCGATCCGATGATCGCAAGTGGGTGGACGAACAGATTCCCCGCATTGAACGCGATCTGAATCTCGCGTCGATGCGCGTTCATAAGCTGGAGGAACTAATCGCGAAGGCGCGGACGCTGTTGCAAGAGTTAGAGGACAATGAGTGCAAGGTGTTGACCGGCAAGGACGGCGTCCCTCAGGTCGGTGCGTTTCTTAAGGAGAAGTTCGGCGATCAATTGGAGAAAAATTACACGCATGGGCGCCGGACTATGTGCGCTGCACTGGAAGAGCACTATCACATTGGCCCGCATGTCGCGCGGGAGGTATTCTCGATCCTTAAAGAAGCTAAAGTTATTCGGTTCACTATGCAGCGTGATCCCGGACGGGATGTTCCGCCAACCACATATCCAGCTGAGGAAGAGGTAGTCATTTACGACGAGGTGTTTGTGAGCCCGGCGAGCAATGAGCCACGATTGAAGCCTGTGTGGGAAATCGATTAGTCACTCCCGCTACACGTTCCATTTTGCCGCGCGGAGGGACGGCGTTAGTATGAGTAATGAAAGAACAGCCGCGTATTCCCGCGGTAAGGAGAGTGGGTGTGATGCGAACAGGATGGGGCGCGCGTAACAATTCGTTTTTCCTGCTCATATGTAGTTTATTATTGGGATTGTTTCTGGCCACGGTTGGCGGCTATGCTCAGCAGTCTAATCCGATTTTGTGGGGGCCGATACTGGGAGCGGTGGGCGACGATTTCGTCGCGGTATCATGGAATACGGCACGAGCGGTGAGTGCTGATCTTCACTATGCACTGGCCAGCGATTACGCCCAAACGGGCAAGTGGAGCGATACGCTGTCGTTTTCTCCGCACGCCGGTATCGCCACGATCCGCCTTGGTGGGCTGTCGCCGGCAACGATGTACCGGTACCAACTCGTAATCTACGAAGGGGACGCCGTGTACAAAAGCGCGATCGGCGAGTTCTCCACTGCGAGTAAAAACGCTACTCAATTCTCGTTTTTGGTGTACGGTGGTACGTCCACGTTCCCCGACCGGCACAAGTTTGTCGCCGACGTAATGGCGGCGAATGATCCACGGGCGGCGTTTGTGGTGAATGTCGGCGAGCTTGTACAAACTATGAGCGTGGCGCGGCTCGAGAACTTCTTTTGGGCGGCAGGGCCGCTTGTCAGAAATCATCCCTACCTCGTAGTACCCGATCATCAAGATGCGGGCAATCCCCTTTATTATGAGACGTTTCCACTCCCGGACGGCGGCGGTGTTGGCAACAAAGAGTGGTGGTCGTTTGATTACGGCGATACGCACCTTGTCGGGCTTGATTCCACTGTTTCCGGGCAGGCATTAGCTGCTGAAACGGAGTGGCTGAAGGCGGATTTGGACCGATCTACCGCGCAGTTTAAGATTGTGTTTCTCGATGATCCAATTTACAGCTCCACCCTGCCCGGTGGAGTGAATGTAACTCTGCGTGATCGTTGGGAACCGATCTTCCGTGCAACCGGTGTACGTGTGGTGATAAGCGGAAAGGTGCATATGTATGAACACTTGTATGTGCACGGCATTCACTACATCGTCACCGGCGGCGGTGGCGCACCCTTGCTGCCGCCGGCGACCAATACCACCGCTGGGACGGTGTTTATACGCTACGGGATGCTGAACTATGTGCAGATAAGCGTGGCAGGATCGACGCTCCGTGTAGAAACGATCCCGGTCGGCAGCGTGTACAACAATACCCCCCACCTCGCGCCGAGTAATAACCCGATCGATGCGTTCACGATCACCACGGCGAAATAACGACGATTCGTTTCAACTGGTCGGGACGCCCGGATTTGAACCGGGGACCTCTTGCGCCCCATGCAAGCACGCTACCAGGCTGCGCCACGTCCCGTAAACCTGTAACAATTATGGTAACACGTTTGCCGGCGAATGCAACCATCACATTACGTGACGAACAGATCGCGGCGGATATAGGGGATCAATGCCATGAGAACGGCGGTGTAGGTGAGGGTAAACCGGTCTGTTTTGCCCGCAGATAGATAACCAACTGCCCCGATCGTTTGCTTGATGTCAGCGATTCCCGCGATGCGGCTCATCTCGTGGTTTAACTCGATGCCGTGGAGCAGTTGTTGTACCACCGGCGGGGGAAGCTCAAATCCGGGGCTGGTTCCGATGGCCAACGCTCCGGTATGGTCAATGACCGCACACACTTGGATGTTTAGATAGCGATTGCATCCGGGCAACCGGACAATCCCCGCTTCAATTCCCACTCCGAACGCAGCCTCACCCCGTGCCGCGCGTGCGCGGGCAATCGCGCCCGTACTCACATCGGCATCAATCGGCTGCGGTGAAACGCTGGTATCCACGTGCACTCCGGTAACCGTCAGCTCCTGATCGGAGAACACTACTGCGAACGCCGCCTGCGTTGCCGCTACCTTAAGCGGATTGTCCGTTCCCACATGGATGTCCATTATGCGGAATGTTGGAGGTAGATCATGGTCAACAGAGCGTTGAGCCATGCGAACCCGAGCCCTGATACCACAACTAACAGGGCATCCCCAAATACTCCGGCGGGAACAGCCTCGACCCCATACGCGATGATGAGTTCTCCCCCGTAGATCAACGCATAGATTAACAGAATGATTCCCCATTGGCGTGGGTAGCGCGTATGGACCATGCTTTCTCGCAGTGCGCCGGCAACGGTTCGCCCATCGAACAGGATCGCTTGCTTATACAGGCTTAACCTCAATCCAATGTAGATTCCGGGCAGGACGAACAACAGCATCCCAGCAGCGGCAAGCACACTGACCGCGATTTCCCCGCCCACTAACCGGGTGTACAACGCTCCGCCCGTGGTCAGTCCAGTGGTAACAGTGCTTGGGCGCTGCTCGAGATCGGCGCGCATTCGTGTGAGAAACAGCGCGTGCACAAGCGGTGATATAAGGATGAGTGCGCCCATTGTGATCACCCATCCGTGATTGTGAATGTCGTAGATGTTCGCCTGCTGGTTGACGGCGTACAGAATGCCGGCGAACGCGAGTGACAGGCCGAGAAGAACGGGGTCCTTAAGCGGGACGGCGACGGCGCGGTTAATCGGGCCGGAGGTCATCGTTGTCCCGAGCGAGCAGGGTGTCAAGTTGGAGCGCGTGTTCCACCGTTTCATCGAGGATAAACTCCAGCTGTGGGGTGTAGCGCAATGGAAGGCGATGTGCCAACTCGGTGCGAAAGAACCCGCGGTCGCGCCGGAATACGGCCATCACCTCCATTTTCTCGGCGTGCGTTCCCTGTGCGAGTGCGATGTATACCTTGGCATAGCGAGCGTCAACCGACAATTGAACTGCCATTACGGTGGGAATGGCGGCACGGAGGAGCGGATCGTGCACCTCGAACTCGACAATCTGAGACACTTCGCGTTTGATCAACGCACACAGGCGTGCATGTATTCGTCCGTCGCTCATAGAATCTCCAGTTTTGCGTTTTCCACCTCATACCCGCGTCCGGTCTCTATCATCGTTTGGATTCGGCGCAGGGCGGCGTCAGTATAGCGGGGGTCGTTGGACACGTGGGCGATGCGAATCGTGGCGTGATCGCGAGCATCAAGATGCGCTATTTCAGCGGCGGCAAACGCCGGCCCGCGCCGGGTAATGGTAGCGATCAACCCATGTAAGATCGACCGTTTCTGTTTGAGAGTGGTTATTGCCGAGAGACGAATCTCCAGGGTGAGAAGTCCCACCTTCATGTCACAGTCAGCGGTTGACCTCTTCCAGTGTGAACACGATGATTCGGTCGCCCACTTGGATATCGTTAAACTCCTTGAGCCGGATGCCGCATTCCCGGCCCGCCTGCACCTCGCGGACGTCGTCATCGAACCGGCGCAATGATGCAATTTCCCCCGCATGGACCTCCTGTTCATTCCGAAGGACGCGTGCCTTTCCACCCCGCACCACCTTGCCGGAATTAACGTAACAACCGGCGACAATCCCAGCCGGAACCTTGAACACATTACGCACTTCCGCCTCACCGAGCATTAATTCCTCGTATTCGGGACCGAGCATGCGCCTGATCACGCGCTCAATCTCCTCGATTAAGTCATATATGATATCGTAGGTGAGGACGATCACCCCTTCCTGATCGGCAAGGCGTAGGGCTTTGGCATCCGCCTTGACTCCAAATCCGACGATAAGGCAGACGCCGCCGACGCTCGCCGCGAGCAGGACATCGCTCTCAGTAATGTCGCCCACGCCGGCGTGGATGAAGTCTATTTTCACTTTATCAGCCGCAACTCCCTCGATCTCCCGACGCATCGCTTCTAGCGCGCCGGTTGACGCTGACTTGATGATCAGCTGGAGTTTGTCCGCTTCTTCTTCTTGCAGGAACAGTTCTTCTACTGACATGCGCGCCCGTGATCGACGCGGCGTCGTGGTTTCCGCCCGCCGTTTCTCCGCTTTACGTTTCGCCTCGTTCAGGTTCTTCGCAACCTCGATCTTGGTTCCCACCCCCGGAACCTCCTCCAACCCGAGGATTTCGACCGCTTCCCCCGGCCCAGCGGCGTGAATGCGATTGCCCGCTTCATCAATCAGTGCCTTTACCCGGCCGTAGGTTGATCCGGCGATGATACAATCCCGTTCGTGCAACGTTCCATCGCGGACTATCACTGTCGCCACCGGACCGCGCCCCTTGGACAAGTGGCTCTCAATGATGATCGCTTCCAGTGGACCGTTCGGGTCGGCGCGGATGTCCTCCATTTCCGCTACCAGAAGGATCATCTCCAGCAGCTCGTCGATCCGTTCGCCTTTGAGGGCGGAAATTGGGACGGTGATTGTGTCACCACCCCATTCTTCGGGGGTGAGCCCCTGCTTGGCGAGATCACTCATTACCTTGTCCACATCCGCGTTTGGTTTATCGACCTTGTTGATCGCCACGATCATTGGTATGTTGGCGGCACGGATGTGGTTTATTGCCTCTACCGTCTGTGCCATCACGCCGTCATCGGCAGCAACGACAAGAACGGCGATGTCGGTCGCTTGAGCGCCGCGCGCTCGCATCCCGGTGAATGCCTTGTGCCCGGGGGTATCGATAAACGTGATCCGCTGTCCGTGAATCTCGGCCTGGTATGCTCCAATCCCTTGGGTGATCCCGCCCGCTTCTTTGGCGGCCACCCGCGTGTGGCGGATCGCGTCGAGCAGGGTCGTTTTCCCGTGGTCGATGTGTCCGAGGACAGACACGATTGGGGGGCGTGGCGCTCCCTGCTTTGTTGGAGACGGCTCCGGTGCGGTTTGAACCGGTGGCGCTTCGGGTGCTTCGGATGTAGGGGCGGATTCTTCGGTGTACAGATTAACAATAAGCGAGTACTCCTCTGCGTCAACAGTGTTCGCCGGTTTGAGGCCAGGCATCCCCATCTGTTCAAGCTTGGCAATAAGTTCCTTGCTCGTGATGCCAAGCTCTTTCGCGATCGTATAAATTCTCTTTCTCGTCACAGGCATCCCTTCATATCGCTGTTAATAAGCGCGTGAGACTATACTCGATCGGTAAAGTAAGATCAAACGGGAACGGCAGTAAAAATCAGTGCAGGAACGCGTATAACAGAAGGAGCAACAATCCCACACCGCCGAGCGCGATCAGGAATCCATGCCACCCGAACCGGTACAGACGGTGCTTGTCATCCGGGGAAAGCCGGACGGAGCGGGGATGGCGCAGCTCGAGACGCTGCGATTTCTTGTATGTCTTCACGTACAGCGATATCTTGCCCTGCCGTTTGTACACGATAGCGAGGTTGTGCATTGCATTGACATGGCGCGGGTCGATCTCCAGCGCCCGTTTGTAGGCGTACTCCGCGCGGGACAGATCACCAGCGTCGATGTAGATGTTCCCAAGGCGGTAGTAGATCATTGCCTTGTTAACTCCGTAGCGGAGTGCTTCCACCAGGACGTGAATTCCTTCTTTGAATTCCTTGTGTTTGCGGTGTTCTTCGGCGCGGGCAAGGGCGTCAGTGACAAGCTGCTCTTGTTCAGCCGGGGTTGGAAACGGTTGCGTCTGCGTCTGCGTGCTCATCAAGCCACTTCCTCACCTGCTGAATATCGAGCCAAGTGAGATACTTGGGACTTCCCTTGGCCCGCGACGGGTTGCGGAGAAGATAGCTCGGGTGAAACATGGGGAAGATCTTGATCCCTCCCCGCCACGGAATAAACGTCCCCCGCACTTTGGTGATCCCACCAGCAGATGGTATCAGCCACTGGGTAGGAGTGTTTCCCAATGTGACAATCAGTCCGGGGTTGATCAGAGCGATCTGCGCCTCGAGATAGGGATAACATGCTTCCATCTCCTTTTTCGTCGGGACGCGGTTTCCTGGCGGGCGGCACTTGACCACGTTAGTGATGTACACGTCGGCGCGGGTGATGCCAACCGAAGCGAAGACTTCGTCAAGCTTCTGCCCCGCCGGTCCGACGAACGGACGCCCGGTCTTGTCTTCAACCTCACCCGGTCCCTCACCGACAAACAGCACGCGTGCACGTGGATTCCCCTCTCCGAACACCACATGCGTTTTTGTTTCGCTCAGTGGGCACAATGTACACGTGGCTACACGTGCAGCCAGCATGTCGAGTGAAACGATATGGGCGGCATTCTGGAGTTGGCTCATCCTCCTCCTTGTATGCACAACCGCGGATAAGGACGGATTGCCACCGGCGTCCGTTAGCGGGCAACGGGATTCGAACCCGCGACCCTCAGCTTGGGAAGCTGATGCTCTACCCCTGAGCTATGCCCGCTTATCGCCGTTATTATAGCGGTCAGCGCCGGGACCGACAACTAGCCGCGGAGCGCCTCCAGCGCCGGCAGTGTCTTCTTGCGCAGGATGGCGAGGCATGCACCGCCACCGGTGGAAATGTAGGAAATGCCGTCCGCAACTCCAAGTTCTTTGACCGCTTCACCGGTTTCGCCGCCTCCAACTACGGTATACGCTGCCGACGCAGCACATGCTTCGCCAATTGCACGCGTTCCAGCAGCGAACGGCGTGGATTCAAATGCTCCCATCGGCCCGGTCCACACGACTGTCTGGGCGGCGCTGATCCGATCGCGGAACGTTTCGACCGCCGTGGGGCCGATGTCCAACCCGATCCAGCCCGCGGGAATGTTGGCGGCGGGGGCAATTTCGGTCGCTGCGTCATCCCGGAGCTCACGAGCAATAACAGCGTCAGCGGGGAGAACGATCGTCACGTTATTTTCGCGAGCGACGCTGATGAGCTCTTTGATATCGTCGAGCAATGATTCGTCGACAATGGAATTTCCCACTTCCCCGCCAACGGCGCGGATGAACGTAAACGCAACTCCGCCCCCAAGCAGAATTTCATTCACCTGTGCGATCAGATCGCGCAATGCGCCCAGTTTGCTGCGCGCTTTCTTGCCGCCGACGAGGGCGATATACGGCCGGGCTGGATTGTCGGTAACCCGGGACAGAGCTTCGATCTCCCGCTGAATCAGCATCCCGGCGTATGCGGGCAGGTAATCCGGAATCCCCACGGTGGACGCGTGTGCGCGGTGCAGGGTGGCGAACGCGTCGTTCACGTATAGGTCTCCAAGCGCTGCCAACTGGCGGGCGAATCCGGCAGCATTGGTCGTCTCCTCCTGGTGAAAGCGCAGATTTTCGAGTAGGAACACGTCACCGCTGGTTCCGGCGGTGATCGCTTCCGTGACCGCATCCCCAATGCAGTCGTCGAGCTTGTGTACCGGACGGTCGAGCAACTCTTCCAGCCGTTTTGCCACCGGATCGAGGCGCAGTTCCGGCACGATCTTTCCTTCCGGCCGGCCGAGGTGGCTCAGCAACACGAGTTTTTCCGCCCCGTGGTCGATAAGATAGTGTAATGTAGGCAGAGATGCGGCGATGCGCGTGTCATCCGCCACCTCTCCGTCCTTCAGTGGGACGTTGTAATCCACCCGCACCAACACGGTTTTCCCGGCAACATCCGCATCCTGCACCTTGCGCAGTCCACTCAGAAGCCCTCCCATGTTCATCCTCCTTCCTTTTTCCGTGGCTGATTGCATACCCATCTTGAGGGAATTATAATCATAAACGATGAACAGTCAAAACTTGATCCTTATCGGAGTCGGAATTTTCATCGGATTGATCGTTACCGTCGCTGCGGTCGATCAATACATGATGAGCCAGCACAACCCGATGACCCCAAGTGGGTTGATATGGCGGGTGCAGACGGCGTTTGATCGCGTGAAAGACCTGGAAGCGGTGATTGATGTGGAAGGCGGAGGTGATACCGGTACGGTCCGGCTTCTCCTCCGGTTTGTCCGCGGCACCGCGGAAGCGCTTTCCGTGCGCTACCTCGATCCGTCTGCGGTGCGGGGCGAACTGTTTCTCGTCAATCGCGATCTGTTATCGCACTACATCCCCCAGGATGACGTGATCATTGTCAAGCGGTGGTCGGGGTTTCCGTTGGCGAATATCGGGTTGTCCGGATTCAGCCTGGAACAACTTTCCGCCGATTATGCTGCCGGGCGGGTGCGGCTTAAAGTAGTGCGGGATGAAACCGGATTTGGTGCGAATTTATTCCCAACCCCGATTGAACCTGCGTTGACGATCAGCGGTCGGCGTGTGTTGCCGCCGTTGTCGCTGATTAAGGGCACCGGTGGGTTGCCTCCGCTCGTTGGTAGCTTCAGCCAAGTGCAGGGTGGTGGCGGGACAATCCGCGGTGACTTCGTCCTCGAAGTATTTGATCACCGTGGTGCACTTACGCGCATGATCTGGATTGATCCTGAGACGTATTTGGTCAATCGCGTGGTGCAGATAACTGGGGGCAAGCGGGCAATCACCCTCACGGTTGAACGGATGACAATTAATCAAGGATTAACCGCGAGTGAACTCATGACCCTGCCGCGCGGTGTGAAAGTGATTCACGGTTAACCGATGAACTTCTTGAATTGCGACAGGTTCATGTGATAATCGACGAAATCTTGAAATGCGTCCTCTTCGGCAAACGGCGATTCGATTGCCGATGCGGCGAATACATCTTCCGCGATATAGATCGGACTTCCCATGCGCAGGGCGAGGGCGAGCGAATCCGACGGACGCGCATCCACTTCCACCGTTTCGCCATCAGCGCGGCGGAGAAAAACGGTGGCGTAATACGTTCCCTCCTTGAGGTTGGTGATAACCACTTTTTCCACGCTTCCGCCCAATCCCTCGATGATTTCCTTCATCAAGTCGTGGGACAACGGGCGAGGAAACTCATTGTGCTGCAACCCCAACGCGATCGACATTGCTTCTGATTCCCCGATCCAAATCGGCATTGCCTTATTAGAGTGGAGATCCTTGAGCAGGATCACGGGAGCATTATTAAATGGATCAATCAAAAGTGCCTTGATTTCCGCCTCTCGCATTGCTACTCTCCTTTGGTCATATTTGACCGTTGGCGACCCATTATAGCAGTCCGATTGGCGCAAGACAATAGGGGAGCAAAAGATGTGTGGGATCATCGGATATGTCGGTAGCAAGCCGGTTATACCCATCCTCCTCGCGGGGCTGAGCCGGTTAGAGTACCGTGGGTACGACTCGGTGGGGATTGCGGTCATCGCGGGCGGTGAATTGCAGCTGTTTCGCCGTGCCGGCAAGGTGGAGGATCTCGCCCACCAGCTGGCGGCGCATGAATCGTCGGCACAAGTGGGAATCGGGCACACGCGGTGGGCGACACACGGGCCGCCGACAGTTGAGAATGCACATCCCCACGTTGATTGCCGTGGCAAAATTGCGGTAGTGCACAATGGGATCATCGAAAACTACCGTGACCTTAAAGCCCGACTTGTCGCGAGTGGCCACACATTCAAATCGGATACGGATAGCGAAGTGATCGCGCATCTGATCGAGGAACACGACCACGGTGACCTTCGCGCTGCGGTAACGGCGGCGGTGCGCGAGTTGGCGGGCGCGTTTGCCATCGCCGTGGTGTCCGCGGGTGATCCGACCCGGGTGGTGGCGGCGCGGCGCGGCAGTCCACTCGTGGTGGGAACCAGCTCGGACGGTGGTTACGTGTGTTCGGACATCCCGGCGATCATCGGGCGGGTGGAGAAGGTCATGTTCCTCGCCGACGGCGAGATAGCCGATGTACGTCGTGACGGGATTGACGTATTCACGCAATCGGGTGAAAAAGTCGAGCGGGCGCCGCAGCCGATAACGGTTGACCCGCTCGCCATCCAAAAGGGCGGGTACAAGCATTTCATGCTCAAGGAAATTCATGAGCAGCCGCGAGCGGTTGGCGAGACACTGCGTGAAAAACTGCTCCCAGCGAGAACGGAATTCTCCGCAATCGACCGCATTACCGCCGGCATTGATCGTGTGTATCTCGTCGCGTGTGGGACCGCGTACCACGCCGGGTTGGTGGCCGAGTATCAATGGGAAGAACGCCTCGGAATCCCAGTGCACACCGTGATTGCCTCTGAATTTCGTTACCGAAAAATGCCGGTTGATTCCCACACCCTGGTGGTCGCAGTCTCTCAGTCTGGCGAGACGGTTGATACCCTGATGGCGGCCCGACACGCGCAAGCGCAGGGGGCACGGGTGCTCGCGCTTGTCAACACGGTGAACTCAGCACTTGCCCGCACTGCTGATGCCGCGGTATATACCCGTGCGGGGATTGAAATCGGGGTAGCAGCGACCAAAACGTTCACCGCG
Source organism: Candidatus Bipolaricaulota bacterium (assembly GCA_015485945.1). Taxonomy (GTDB): domain Bacteria; phylum Bipolaricaulota; class Bipolaricaulia; order UBA7950; family UBA9294; genus S016-54. The sequence continues at coordinate 18,256 of WFSM01000135.1, forward strand.
CAGTTGGCGTTATTGTCCCTGGTTGGGATCTACATTGCACGCCGTGGCGTGCCCGTTGTCGATCAGCTGGACTGCGTGACAAGCGCGCTCCGCCTGCTTCCGGGGCAGCTTGCCGAGGTGCTGGCAGCGGAAAGCGAAGTACGCCGACTTGCGGAGCGGTTCTACACTGCGCGTGATTTTCTGTTCCTGGGGCGCGGTCCGCTCTACCCGATCGCGCTTGAGGGGGCACTCAAACTTAAAGAAGTGTCGTACATTCATGCCGAGGGCTATCCCGCCGGCGAGATGAAGCACGGGCCGATCGCGTTGATTGACGAGCGGATGCCCGTGGTCGTGCTGCTCAACAGCCACTTTATGTATGACAAGGTGCTCTCCAACATCGAGGAAGTGAAAGCACGTAATGGAACCGTGATTGTGCTCACCGACCGCCCGGCGGACGCGGCGGTGCAGGAGCGCGCCGATCACATCATTTCAATTCCCACCGCCGATGCAAGCATTGTCCCGGCGCTGTATGCCGTTCCGTTGCAATTGCTCGCGTACTACATCGCTGTCCGCCGCGGCACTGATGTTGATCAACCGCGTAACCTGGCAAAGACGGTCACGGTGGAGTGATTCGGTTTACGCCTGCGGTTTGTGGGAGGAAAACAGCTTTTTCACGTCTTGGGCACGATCCTTACGCATCACAAGCAGCCCGGCGGCGCTGTCCACGATGACAATATCATCCACCCCAATGGTAGCGATCGGCCGGTCGCGCTGCGACAGAATAATGGCACCGTGCGTATCGATGCCGACGTGTGATGCCTGTACCACGTTTCCGTCTTTGTCCGCCGGTAGCAATTGCGCCCACGCCGCCCAGTCACCGACGTCGCTCCATCCGATAGCGGCCGCCGGGATAACCAGAGCGTGGTCGCTCTTTTCCATTACGCCGCGGTCAATCGACTGCGGCGGTTGGTCGGCGTACACCCGGACGAGCGCGTCTGCAGCCCCAGGACCGTTAAGGTGAGGATCGAGCTCCATTAATCCCGCGTACAGTTGCGGTAGATGACGCTCGATCTCGGCGAGGATTGTGTCCACCCGCCAGATGAACATCCCGCTGTTCCAGTAGTAATCGCCGGTGGCGATAAATTCGCGTGCGCGCTCGTACGACGGTTTCTCCGTGAATGCTTGCACGGTGAATACGTCCCTGTGCCCTTGCCACGGCTCCCCGGCGTGGATGTATCCGTACCCGGTTGCCGGATGATCAGGGGTGATGCCAAGTGTGATCAGGTGCGATCCGGACGCCGCGATCTCCGCTCCGCGCTTTAATAGGGCCTGGAACCGGCGCTGGTCGCGGATGACGTGGTCGGCAGGGAGCACGATCATCACCGCGTGCCGGTCACTCCGCCGTACTAACAGGGCGGCGACTCCGATGCACAGCGCCGTTCCCCGTCCCACCGGCTCGCCGACCACGTTGTCGGGCGGCAGAGAGGAAAGCTGGTTGCGCACAAGGTGTACGTGTTCGGCCGCCGTGATAACGTACATGTCCTTCCACGCGATCCAGCCGGCAACGCGGTCCGCTGTGGTCTGAAGCATGGTGCGCTCATCGAACAGGCGAAGAAATTGCTTCGGTCGCTGCGGCGTGCTGACGGGCCATAATCGTTCTCCACGTCCGCCGGCCATTATTACCACCGCATTCATCGGTCCCTCCTCGGATCTCCTAATCGGATAGTGTCTGCAGGATGCCTGTCAATTCGGCTAGTTTTTCATTAAGCATCACGGTTGTCACAGCCTCGACGTTCAGGCGCAGCAACGGTTCAGTGTTGGACGGCCGAAGGTTGAACCACCAATCAGGGTAATCGACGGATAGTCCGTCCAAATGGCTGATCTTTCCGGCGGCGAAATGTTTTTCCACCACCGCCATCGCCGCGTCCTGGTCCGCTACGTGAAAGTTGATCTCCCCGGAGTGGGCGTACTTAGTAAGCGGGCGAATTAGTTCCGTCAGGGACGTTCCGGCGTGGGCGAGCAGGTTTACCACCAACAGGAGCATTGAGATTCCGCTTTCGCAGTAGAAAAAATCGGAGAAATAGAAGTGGAATGAAAGCTCACCGGCAAATATCGCCTTCTCCTTACGCATCAGCGCCTTGATAAACGAGTGCCCCACGCGTGTCTTCACCGGTTTTCCGCCGTGGGCACGGATCACTTCCGCGACGACGCGGCTGGATCGCAGGTCGTAAATGATCGTGCCTGGGCCGCGGACGTCGAGTAAGTGAGCACCAACCAGAGCGGTCAACAGATCTCCCCGCACGAGGGTACCGTGTTCGTCGAGAAACGCCACGCGGTCACCGTCACCGTCGAACGCCACTCCGATTGCTCCCGGTGTCGCGGCAATAGCGCGGCGCAAATCGGCCAAGTTCTCCTCCTTCAGTGGGTTGGCCTCGTGGTGCGGGAACCGGCCGTCCGGCTCAAAATACATTCCGGTATAGTTAATGTGTTGATCAGCGAGTATGTCTGGAAGGATGGTCCCCGTCATTCCATTCCCGGTATCGATAATCACTGGTCGGGAAAATTCCACCGCAAAGCGTGCCTTGAAAAATTCGCGATACCGGGGGCGGACGTCCTCAGTACGGATTTGACCGCGGGTCTCCGAATCGGGTGGTTCGTGGAGCGCGAGATCACGGACCGTAGTCAACCCCGTATCCGCGCTGATTGGAACTGCACCCGCGCGTACAAGCTTGAACCCGTTGTATTCCGCGGGGTTGTGCGACGCAGTGATCATCACGCCACCGTCGGTGGACAGCACATTAACGGCAAAGTACAACATCGGGGTGGTGACGCGGCCAATATCGACCACGTCCGCCCCGGCAGCGGTGATTCCGTGGGCGAGCGCGGTGAACAGGGCGTCGGAACTGAGACGCATATCCCGTCCCACAGCCACTTTGCCGCCGCGGGGCACAATCCCGCTGTGAACAAACGCCGCCCCGATTCGATATGCCGTGCGATCATCGAGTTGTCCGGGATACACTCCGCGGATGTCATACGCTTTGAATATTCCGCTGTCCATTTCGGTTTACCTCCGCGAATTTATATTACCGACCCCCGGTGGACAGCGCAACTGTTGCCAAGGTAGATCAAGTTAATTCCAAAATATGTATAAATACCTACCAGTTTGAATACCGCTTCTTTTCCACTATACTTGCTAACGTAACTAATGGTGCGGTCGATCGATCGCGAAATCGGGGCAACCCCAGGCAGAGGAGGACAGGATGACCACAAAACCGCTTAACCATTCGTTGTTCCGCCGGTACTCCGGTAATCCAATCTTAGCGCCCGGACAATGGCCATACCCGGCAAACGCGGTGTTTAACCCCGGCGCAGCACTGGTGGATGGCGAAACGGTGCTGCTGGTACGGGTGGAAGACATGCGTGGATTCTCACATCTCACCGTGGCCCGCAGTGCGGATGGCCGCACCAACTGGCGCGTCGATCCCGCTCCCACGCTGCAACCGGAGGCCAATGTCCGCGAGGAGCGCTGGGGGTTGGAGGATCCGCGCATCGTACGGCTGGAGGATCGCGATGACTACGCGGTCACGTACGTATCGTTCTCCAGCAGCGGCCCCCTCGTCTCGCTGGCGTTGACTAAGGACTTCGTCACGTTCGACCGGATTGGTCCGCTTGTGCCGCCGGAAGATAAAGACGCATCGCTGTTTCCGCGTCAGTTCGGAGGCCGGTACGTGCTCATCCACCGCCCGATCATCCGCGGGGAAGCCGACGTGTGGATCTCGTTCTCCCCCGACCTGCGCCACTGGGGCGATCACCGCGTCCTCCTGCCCGTGCGCCCGGGCTGGTGGGATTCGCACCGCGTCGGCTTGGGGGCGCCCCCGATTGAGACCCCGGAGGGATGGCTGCTTGTCTATCACGGGGTGCGGATGACCGCGTCGGGGAGCATCTATCGCGTTGGGCTCGCGTTGCTCGATCTCGAGGAGCCGTGGCGGGTGCGGCGGCGCAGCGACGAGTGGGTGCTGGGACCGCGCAAGCCGTACGAGCAGTTGGGTGACGTACCGGGGGTGACGTTCCCCAGTGGAGCAATCTACATCCCGGAGACGGACGAACTCCGGCTATATTACGGGATTGCGGATACTACCGTCGGCCTTGCCACCGCGGATATGTCAGATATTCTGGATTATCTGCGTACACAACCCGAGTGTTCGTGAGAGGAAAGTGATGAAAATCGGCATGCTCGCCCCAATTTCGTGGCGCGTGCCGCCGCGTCACTACGGGCCGTGGGAGTGGATCACTAGTCTGGTTACTGAAGGCCTTGTCGCCCGCGGTATCGATGTCACCCTATTCGCCACCGGCGATTCCGTGACCAGTGCCCGGCTGCACTGGGTGTGCCCGCGCCCGTATTCCGAGGATCGCGGGCTCGATCCCAAGGTGTGGGAGTGTCTGCACATTTCCGAAGCGTTTGAGCATGCGGACGAGTTCGACATAATTCATAACCAGTTTGACTTTCTCCCGCTATCATATTCGGGATTGGTGCGGACTCCGGTCGTCACCACGATCCACGGTTTTTCCTCCCCCAAGATCCTGCCGGTGTACCGCAAGTACAACCGGCGCACGCACTACGTGTCAATCAGTGATGCCGATCGCAATCCGGACTTGAATTACATCGCCACCGTATATCACGGAATCCCGCTTTCCGCGTACCAATTTTGTCCGGCACCGGATGATTACCTCCTGTTCTTTGGCCGCATCCATCACGACAAGGGGACATACGAAGCGATTCGGGTGGCGCAACAAGTGGGAATGCCGCTTATCATCGCCGGGATCGTCCAGGACGAGGAGTACTACCGCACTAAGGTGGCGCCGTACGTTGACGGCCAGCGGATCCAGTACGTAGGCCCGGTGGGACCGCCACGGAAAAGTGAACTGTTGGGACACGCGCGTGCGTTGCTTCACATGATCAACTTTGATGAGCCATTCGGACTGTCGGTGGTGGAAGCAATGGCATGTGGCACGCCGGTGATCGCAGTGCGGCGGGGTGCGATGGCGGAGCTAATCGACGACGGTGTTACCGGGTTTCTCGTGTCCGGATGGGAAGAAGCAGTGGAAGCAGTGGATAAGGTAGAAGCGATCGATCGCGCTTACTGTCGGGCGTGGGTGGAGGAGCGGTTCAGCAGCGACCGGATGGTCGATGATTATCTCAAAGTGTACCGAAAAATATTAACGGGAAAGGAGGGAGTGTGACGAGGAAGAAAGACGTGATCAGCCCGATCCAAGCAGCGTTTGTCAGTACTTATCCGCCGCGACGGTGCGGAATCGGAACATTTACCCATGACTTGGCACAAGCAGTGTCGCAGTTTACCGGTGAGCCGCTGGGAGATGGAGAGGCAGTGCGGGTCATCGCGCTTACTAACCAGCCCCAGAGCTACAATTACGGGCCGGAGGTGCAGTTTGAGATTCACGCCAATAGCCGCCACGACTACAAGGAAGCGGCCGATTTCATTAACCTGTCCGATGTCGACGTGGTCAGCCTCCAGCATGAATTTGGGATATTCGGGGGCAGCGACGGCGATCACATCCTTCATCTGCTCGGTAACCTCGCCCGACCGGTAGTTACCACTTTTCACACCGTGCTGGAGAACCCGACACCAGGACAGTATTCCACCATGAAGGCGGTGTGCGAGGCGTCGACGTTCGTCGTGGTAATGGCGCAACGGGCGATTGACATGCTGGTGAACATCTACGGGGTGCCACGCGAAAAGATTGCTTTGATCTATCACGGCGCTCCCGACGTCCCGTTTCTCGATCCCGCGTATACCAAAGATCAATTCCAGGCGGTAGGGCGACGTGTTATTCTCACATTTGGTCTCCTCAGTCCCAACAAGGGGATCGAAGTGGCGATCGAAGCAGTGGCACAGCTGGTGGAGGAGTTTCCTGATCTGTTGTATATCGTGCTCGGGGCCACTCATCCCGAGGTGAAACGGCGCTATGGCGAGGAGTACCGCATTTCGTTGGAGCGGCTGGTGAAAAGCAAGGGGATCAGCGACAACGTTGTGTTCTACGATCAGTTTGTCAGCCTGAAGCAATTAATTCGGTTCCTTGTTGCGGCTGATATTTATCTGACGCCGTACCAGGCGCGGGAGCAGATAACGTCGGGAACCTTGACCTACGCGCTTGCGTGCGGTAAGGCGATCGTGTCCACCCCGTACTGGTACGCGGAAGAACTGCTCGCTGATGAAAGGGGAATTCTTGTACCGTTCCGCGATCCTCCCGCGATGGCAGCGGCATTGCGCAACCTGCTGCGCGACCAGGCGGTACGGGATGCACTGCGCAAACGTGCGTATCAATACGGCCGCAAAATGGTGTGGTCAAAGGTTGCTGACTCGTACGTTACCACGTTCCGGCGAGCACTTCAGGAACGGCGGCAGCTTGCGGTCGGGCATACCCCAAAATGGACGTACGAACGCCATTCCATCCCCGAGATCAAGCTCAACCACCTGCATACGCTGACCGACGATACCGGAATCTGCCAGCACGCGTTGTATTCCATCTCTGACCGGCGTCACGGTTATACCACCGATGACAATGCTCGTGCTGCCATCGTGATGATCAGAAACTGGGAGCTGTTCCAGGACGAAACAGTAATTCCACTCCTCCAGAACTATCTTGGTTTCATCAATTACGCATTTGACCGCACCACAGGCCGGATGCGCAACTTCATGGCATACGATCGCCGGTTTATTGAGGAGGTGGGGTCGGAGGACAGCCACGGCCGTGCGCTGTGGGCGCTCGGTGAGACAGTAGCATATGCTCCCACTCCGGAGATCCTTGGGTTCGCAGCGAACTTGTTCCAGGCGGCGCTCGCAGCGTGCGAGTCGTTTATGTCACCGCGGGCGTGGGCATATTCCATCCTTGGATTGGACGCGTACTTGCAGCGGTTCGGCGGCGACCGCGAGGCGCGGCGCATTACGATCAAGCTGGCGGAGCGACTGTCGCAGTCATTCACTACACACGCCACTCCGGATTGGCCGTGGAATGAGGACGTGGTCACTTATGACAATGCCCGCCTCCCCCAGGCGCTGATTGCGGCTTCAAAGCTGACGGAAAGCGAAGAGATGCATTCCCACGGGATCGCCATCCTTCAGTGGTTGCTCGACATCCAGACCAACACCCAGGAGGGGTGTCTATCGGTGATCGGTAACAACGGCTGGCTGCAGCGCAACGGCGCTCGCGCCCGGTTCGACCAGCAACCGATCGAAGCTGCCGGGTTGATCGACGCGTGTTATGCGGCATATCAGACAACACATGACAACACGTGGCTTGATCAGATCGAGATGTGCTTCGATTGGTTCCTCGGCCAAAACGAGGTCCATCAGTCGCTCGTCGATTTGCATACCGGTGGATGCAAAGACGGGCTGCACGCAGCGGGAGTCAATCAAAACCAAGGGGCGGAATCGACGATTTCATGGCTGATTGCATTGCAACGGCGCCACAAATTGCTGGAAGCGAAGCGGAACGAGTAACAGGAGAGAGGCACATGAAACGCGGTGAAAGAAACGGCGCGATGGAGCACGACCAAACGGACGTGATCGACCGTGAGTCCCCTGTCCCCATTTACCGCCAGCTGAAGGAGATCGTCAAGCGGCGGATTGCGCGTGGGGAGTTCCGGCCTGGCGAACGTATCGCTACGGAGTATGAGCTATGCCGTGAGTTCTCGATCAGCCGCACGTTCGTTACATCCATGAACTCAGAGAGAACGGAGCAAGTCTCTTAGAACAGAGCTTGCTGGACAGCTCCCACAGCTCAAGCAAGGATGCTTTCACCTCATGGTATATGCCACGGGTCGTCCACGTCGGTCCTTTGGCCTGGAATTCCTCTCAAGAGTACAAATCGCTGCCCCGTGGTGGTAGCCAGTTAATGTGACAGACTCATCCAGGACCCTCGTCTCCTCCTTCCATTTTGGTAACCAATATTGTGAGGAATCTCTCCGGCTATCGGTAACTTTTTCAACAAGAAACTTCGGTGGGTTTACAATTACGCCGTTCGGGGATAGAATTGCGATTTATAATGGTGGATTACGTAAAACAACATGTTCGTCAATACATGGTAAAAAATTTGCGACTCAGCTTGCTTGCCGTTGTCATCGGGATAATTGGCGGATTCGGTGCGCTGTTGTTTCGCTATTTGTTATATTTCATCAACGATCTTTCATTCTTTCACAAGTCATCAATCCATTTCGTCACCCCGCTGTTCAATCACATCGGATGGCTGGTGATCCTCATCCCGGCCGCAGGGGGGCTCATTGTAGGGTTGATAACCTATTACTTCGCACCGGAAACCAAAGGACATGGAGTACCGGAAGTAATGGAGGCAATGGCGCTGCAGGGCGGGCGCATCAGGCCGCGGGTGGCGCTCGCCAAGGTGGTCGCATCCGGAGTGTGCCTTGGCACCGGCGGATCGGCGGGACGCGAGGGGCCAATCGTCCAAATTGGAAGCTCGGCGGGAAGCTCGATTGGACAGTGGCTTAAACTATCGAGCGCTGATGTAAAGGTCCTCGTTGGCTGCGGTGCAGCAGCCGGGATTGCGGCGACGTTCAACGCACCGATCGCTGGAGTGATATTTTCCATTGAGCTGATCTTGCTGGAATTCAAGACGCGCTCATTTGTCCCTCTCGTCATATCATCCACATTCGCGACCATTATCTCCCGAATCTTCCTCGGGGCGGAGCCGATGATCAGAGTGCCGGCGTATCACTTCCGGAGCCCGTATGAACTCGGACTCTATCTGCTTCTCGGTCTGTTCGCCGCAGTCGTCGGATACGCGGAAATTGAGAGCCTATATCGTACCGAGGATCTATTTGAACGCATGAAGATCCATCCCGCACTGAAACCAGCTCTCGGCGGATTGGCACTGGGAGCGGTTGGATTCTTCCTCCCGCAGATATTCGGAGTCGGGTACACCACAGTAGGAGAAATTGTAAATGAGCAACTAGGGCAGCAAGGACTGATGCTATTGGGATTCTTGGGCCTGCTTCTCGTGGCAAAAATCCTCGCCCTCTCCCTTACGTTGGGAAGCGGGGGATCTGGCGGAGTGTTCGCACCGTCGTTATTCATCGGAGCAGCATTGGGGGGCGCGTTCGGGGTGATGGCCAACATCATCTTCCCCAATATAACTGCACCTTACCCAGCGTACGCCCTCGTTGGCATGGCAGCTGTGTTTTCCGCCGCATCACGGGCGTCGCTTACGTCAATCATTATGCTGTTTGAAATGACAAGAAATTACAATATTATTTTGCCTCTTATGTTCGCATGTGTTGTTGCTGATATCGCTGCATGGTTCTTCTACCCCGACACCATTTACACAAAGAAACTGGCACGCCGTGGGGTGCGGGTGGCACAAGATATGGAGATAAATGTGTTAAAGAACCATCTTGTCGGTGATGTGATGACCCGTGCGGTCGATACGGTCCCCCCGGATATGCCGATGCATAAAGTTCAGGAGAAGGTCCTGGAAACCGGGCATCAGGGATTCCCAATCGTCAACACGGATGGGCGGTTAATTGGGATTATCACTGGACGCGACGTTGTGAAAGCGGTCAA
>WFSM01000136.1 GCA_015485945.1 Candidatus Bipolaricaulota bacterium
GATCTCTTCTCTGCGTACTCCGTGTCTCTGCGGTGGCATACTGGATTTATATGTCAATTTCTGTATCGTCACAGGCAAGTTGCGCTGATTTGCCGAGGTACATCGTGAGCCTTGTGCCTGATGTTGCGCCGCATGGATTGACCTGAAGCACCGCAACAACTCTCACTGCGGAGGCGCAGAGAACGCTGGGACAAAAATAGTAAGATCTATTGATTGCTTAAGATTAAACTGTTTAGATTATTAATCTCTTCTCGGCGTTCTCCGCGTCTCTGCGGTGAGTAAATCCTTTGTCATTCGCTGAGTTCGAACACGGTGACACCATCGCCGCCCTGCGCGGGCGGAGCGGGGCCGTAGTTTTTCACGAACGCGCACGACGCAAGGTAGTTGCGAATTGCATCGCGTAATGCGCCGCTCCCTTTGCCGTGAAGGATGCTCGCCCGGCGCACGTCGGCGAGGAGCAGTCGATCGAGGTAGCGTTCCACCTCGCGCAGTGCCGCAGCCACAGTCATCTGGCGCACGTTGAGTTGGAGGGAGATCGACCCGCCCGACGGTCGCGGCACGGACGTTCGTTCCCATCGCGGTGCGGATCGCGGCCGCGGCGCCGGGTGCAGGATCTCGATGCGGGTACGCAGGTGCTTGCCGTCGACGTCAATGGTCGCCTCGCCCTTGTCCGGTTCCAGCGCCACAATGTCACCGTACACATCCACGCCGCGCACGTGCACGTAATCGCCAATGGACAGTGCTGCCGAATCAGCGCCGGTTGTGCGGTAGGCGGCATCGGCGCGCGCCCGCATGGCCGCACGCAACTCAGCAAGACGGCGATGCACAGTGCGGAGCTCGTCCCGTGTCGGTACGGACTTTGCCACCGCTAACAGCTGTTCCACCTCCGCCTGCGTGCGTTTGATGAACGCGTCAAGGTCACGCAACCCCGCCGTAACGTCCGCCTCCTTTTCCGCTTCGAACCGCGCCAGCTTCTGCTCGTACTGACGGCGCGTCGTAGTGGCACGAGCGAGTTCCTCTTCGGCACGGTGACGGCGGCTGACCATCGCCTGGCGCTCGCGCTGTAGTTGATCGATGATGTCGTCGGCGCGGATCTCTCCCCGCGATAGAAACGCGCGTGCCTGCTCAACGAGTTGCGGATCGAGCCCAAGGTTGCGCGCGATGATAAACGCATTGCTCCGCCCGGGAATCCCCTCGATCAGATGAAACGTGGGTGCTAGGCTCACCGGGTCGAATTCCATCGATGCCGTCTTCACGCGCGGGTGCCGGATCGCGAAATATTTAAGCGGAGTAAGGTGCGTGGATACAACGACGAGCGTGCCACGCGCCAGCAACTCCTCCAACACGGCGAGGCCGAGCGCTGCTCCTTCTTGGGGGTCGGTGCCGGCGCCGAGTTCGTCGAGAAGCACGAGGGCGTCGGAGTCGACCTCGTTGAGGATGGACACGATGTTCCCCATATGCGCCGAAAATGTGGATAGGTTCTGTGCAAGCGACTGCTCATCGCCGATGTCGGTGCGCACGCGGGCGACAACCGCGATTTTGGAATCGGGCGCGGCCGGGATGGGAATCGCCGACTGCGTCATCAGGGTGAGCAACCCGATTGTGCGCAACGTAACCGTCTTTCCACCGGTATTCGGTCCGGTGATCACGAGCGCCCGTGCCTCCTTCCCCACGCTCACCGATATCGGCACTACCTGATCCTCCGGGATCAGCGGATGACGCGCCTGCAACAGGTCGATTGCGTCGCTAAGCTGGGGAAATGCGCAGTGGTGGGCGATCCCGTACGCAGCACGCGCGACCAGGGAATCGAGGCGTCCCAGAATGGCGCGATCACGCTCCAGGCCCGGCTGCGCGTCCAGTAGGGCCGCAGTCAACTCGCGCAGCAGCCGCGCCGTCTCCTGATGGATCTCCGCTTCTACCGCCGCGATGGCGTTGTTCTCCTGTACCACCGCTGTCGGCTCGGCGTACAGAGTTTGGCCGGTAGCCGACCGGTCGTGCACCACGAACTCCATCGCCCCCACTGCTCCGGATTTCACTGGGACGACGAGCCGCCCTTGACGGCGTGTGATCACCGGATCGCTCACAAGTTCAGGATTGCGGGACATGAACGCGCGCAGCTTGCGGGTGAGCCGATCCTCCAGCACCCGGCGGTGGGCAGTGAGCGCGGCGAGACGGGGGGACGCGTCGGAACGGACGTCACCGTGGTCATCAATCGTGCGGTAGATACGCTTGGCGAGTGCGGTATGAGCAGACAGGCGGCTTCCCAACCGGCGCAAGTAGGGAAGGTCGGCCCGAGCACTGAGAAGGTCGCGTAATTGGGCGGTGGTATCGAGCGTCGCCGCCACCGCTAGGAACTCCTCGCCATCGAGATGGATGCCGCTGCGGGCACGGGCAAAGTACGGACGCAGGTCTTCAATCCCCCCGAACGGCAGTCGCCCGCCGCGTATCAAGTAATCGCGTGTCTCTTCCACCGCGGCGATCTCGCGCTCCAGCTCCGCCCGGTCCGCAATCGGCGCGAGGGTGTCGATTTCTTCCTCACCAAGTGCGGATTGCGCGTATTCCTTGACACGGGCTTTCAGTCGGGCGTATTCCAGATCGCGTCGGGCCTTGTCCGTGGCCACCGCCATTTACGCAAACGCCTCCGGGGGAAGGAGCTGTCGCGCCTGGGCGACCATCTCGTCGATGATTTGCTTCACCGGCTTGATCTCGGTGATCATCCCCGCGACTTGGCCGGCCATCAACGAGCCGGTGGTGAGATCGCCGTCATACACCGCGCGGCGCAGTCCGCCAACGGCCAGTGTCTCGAACTCCTCGCGCGGGCGTCCCTCCCGCTCGTACTGGGCGAATGTCTTGGTCATCTTGTTGGCGAGCGTGCGCACGGGCGCGCCGATACTGCGTCCGGTGACGATCGTTGCCCGCTCGTTTGCCTTGACCACCGCGCGCTTGAAGTTCTCGTGCACCGGCGCCTCAGTCGAGGTGAGAAATCGCGTTCCCATCTGCACTCCCTTCGCACCGAGCACAAACGCCGCCGCCAGTCCCCGTCCATCGGCGATTCCGCCGGCCGCAACCACTGGGATATCCACTGCGTCGGCCACGAGTGGAACGAGGACGAATGTCGTCACCTCACCCACGTGTCCGCCCGATTCCGTTCCCTCGGCGACAATGCCGTCCGCCCCGGCGCGGGCCATGCGTACTGCCAGAGACACCGCCGGGATAACGGGAAACACTTTGATTCCTTTTTCCTTCAGGCGGTCGATGTACTTCGCCGGGTTGCCGGCGCCGGTGGTCACCATCGTCACACGGGCGTCGAGCACCACCTGCACTTGATCGTCGATGTTCGGGTCCATCAGCATCAGGTTTACTCCGAACGGCCGATCCGTCAGTTTCCGCACTTGCGCGATTTGCTCGGCGAGCACAGCAGGTGGCATTCCGCCCGATCCGATAACCCCCAATCCACCGGCATTGGACACCGCTGCAACCAGCGGCGCCCGCGATACGTGTGCCATCCCCCCGAGGAAAATCGGGTACTTAATCCCGAGCATCTCACAGATTCGATTCATGATTCCTCCCGCGTCCAGATTGTCCCGTGAGCGGTGTCCTTAAGCGCGATCCCGAGTTCCGTAAGCCGGTCGCGGATCCGGTCGGCAAGCGCAAACTCCTTGTCCTCCCGCAGTTTGGCGCGCAATTCGATCAGAAGCTCCATCAGCTCGTCCGTCAATCCGGTTGATGCCGCTCCCCGCGGTTGGAACAGTCCAAGCGGCTTCCCGAGGTCGCGCACGAGGTTGACCGCGGCGCGCAGGGCAAGCCGGTCGGCACCAGTGGCGGTCGCCCGAAACCGGTTTGCCGCCGCTACCAGTTCCTGAATCACGGCGAGTGCGTCTACGGTGTTTAGGTCATCATCCATTGCGGCGAGGTAGCGGTCTTTGAACGCCGTCAGGCTGGCGATAAACGCGGTTCCGGCATGTCCAGGGGCCTCATCACCGGCGCCGCGCAGCTCGGCCTCAACCTCGGAAATCAGTGTACGGATTCGATCGCCCGCCTTCTCCGCCTCAGCAAGCGCGGATTCCGAGTAGTCGAGCGGCTTGCGATAGTGGCGCGACAAGTAGAAATAGCGCACTGTCTCCGGGTCGAACCGGCCAAGCACTTCGTAAGCATACGCAAAGTTGCCGGTCGATTTCGCCATTTTTTCTCCGTTCACGGTAAGCATCCCGTTGTGGAGCCAAAACCGCGCGAACGTCTTCCCGGTCAGCGCTTCGGCCTGCGCGATCTCATTTTCATGGTGGGGAAAGATGAGGTCGTTGCCGCCAGCGTGAATGTCAAGCGTGTCGCCGAGATAGTGACGGGAGAGGACAACGCACTCGGTGTGCCACCCTGGCCGTCCTTCGCCCCACGGGGAATCCCATTTCGGCTCACCCGGCTTGGCTGCCTTCCACAGCGTGAAGTCAAGCGGATCTTCCTTCTTTTCCGAGGCGGCGATCCGCGCGCCGGAGCGCAGTTCATCGACGCTGCGTCCGGACAGCTTGCCGTACTCGTTGAACGCGCGCACGCGGAAGTACACGTCGCCGCCCTGTTCATACGCGTATCCCGTTTCGATCAATTGTTGCACGAGCTTGATCATGCCGGCGATGTGATCGGTGGCGCGCGGACTGTGCGTCGGTGGCACGACGCCAAGGCGGTCGAGGAGACCGAAATAAGCGTCGGTGTACTCGGCGGCAATCGCTGCCACACTCGTGCCCGCTTCCTGCGCACGGGCGATCAGTTTATCATCGACGTCGGTAATGTTCTGGACGTAGATCACGTCCCATCCCTTGAACCGCTCCATGTATTGGCGCAGCGTGCCGAATACGAGAATCGGACGCAGATTGCCGATGTGGAGATGATCGTAGACGGTGGGGCCGCACACGTACATCCTCACAGTCTTCCCATCCTGTGGCTCAAACTCCTGTTTTTCACGCGTGAGGGTGTTGTACAGTTTCATCGCCCCACCTCCGTTGGATTGATTATACCGAACCGGTCAGCGCCGTTCCGGTTGTACCACATAGTGAGCGAGCACGGGAAACAGGATCGCGCCTGTCCCGAACAGGGCGGCGGTGATCGTCCAGAATCGAGCGGCTCCCATGGCGCTTACTCCGGTGACGACCTGCATCCCGTTTACCATGTACGTCAGCGGCAGAAACATCGCCAGTGTGCGCAGGTAGCCGGGCATAAGCTCGACTGGGAAGTACACTCCGGAGAAGAACATCATCACCATGGCGAGAATGTTTGCGATATTGCCGGCGCTTGCCGGGCGGCGCACAAACAGGGCGATGATCGTCCCCAACGCCATCGATCCCACCGTTGCCGCGAGCACGAACACGGTAAATTGCCACCAGTTAACAGCGAAGTGGAGGTGAAGTAGCCCAATTGCGGTGATGAGGGTAATCAAGCTGGCGATGTACGCCATCACCGCCCGCACGGCCCCGATCGCCACGAGCAGCATTGTCGGCCGCATCGGGGTGGCGACGAACCGGTCGAGCAACCGGCGCTCCTTCATCATCGTCAAATGGCCTGAGATCCCGGTCAGCCCGGCGGTAAGGATGGAAAATGCGATGATCCCGGGGACGACGAGGTTGAGCCAGCCCCCGGGGTTCTTCCCCACAACCACCTTTTCGGCCCGTACAATCGGCGTCACGCGCTGGCGCGCCAGGTTATACTGGGTGGTGATTCCGGCGGCGATCTGCATGAACTGGGGATTATTCTGAACTTGGGTCGGATTGTACACGAAATGGAGCACGTCTCCGTCCAGGTATAGTCCGAAATCCGCCTGACCCTTTTCCACCGCGTGAATGAGCGCGGACCGATTTGGGTAGTCGATCACGTGCAGGTCAGACATTGGGGCGAGGACTGCCTGCACCGTTGGTGCGGCACTGCCGGCCACGACCACGCCCAACCGCGGGGTACTCGATCCCTTCATGAGAAACCCGAAGATAATGATGAACACGAGTGGGAAGATGAACATCAATATGAGTGCCTGTTTGTCGCGGGCGAACCGGACTGCTTCCGTGCGGATGAGAGTGATGAGGGCGGACATCACTGTACCCCCCACGAGATCCGCCGTGCCGCGATCAGGCTGCATATTCCGATCCAGGCGATTGGTACCGCGATGCTCGCCACCAGCGGCATCCCTTCCCCACCCAACCCCAAACTCATCCGCAGCCCGGCGGCGATGTAGGTGACTGGGTTTGCAAACACGACCACCTTGAGTGCAAGCGGCAGGTTCCCCACCGGGAAGAACAGCCCGCCGAGGAAAATCAACGGGATGTTAAGAAGATTGCCGATCGCCATTCCGCCATCGCCGGTCTTGGCCAACGCCGCAACGAGGAACCCGAACGCGAGAAACGTGAAGAACCCGAGGACGAGAAATAAGATTGCTCCTGGCCGCCCGAAGTTCACCTGCGCCCCCAGCCAAAACCGCCCGATTACGTACAGGAGGGCGAACTGGAGGAGGCACAGTCCAAGCTGGCCGATGGAGAATCCCAAGAGGTACCGCAACGGGGTAAACGGCGTGACAAAGTAGCGCTGAAGGATGTGGCGATCGCGCGAGTACAGAATTGTGCCCGGTACCCCGAACAGGCCGCTCGTGAAAAACGCCATCAGGATGACCCCGGGAAGAAGGAACGACGCGTATGACACCGCGTGCTTGTTCTTGCCCGTCCACTCGGTCACCGGCTTTGTCTCGTCAGACGGCACGTATTGCCCCGCCCGGATCAAGACCTCACGATCGATTCCGGAGATCACGCCGGCGATGATCCCTGCCGCCACCCGGGACGCTTCACTGCTGTTGTTGACGATTACCTTGATCGGCGTTGGCGTTGCGTACGACGCGCGCAGGCGGGCCACCATCGCGCCGTTGAATCCAGGAGGAATGACGACGACCGCCGTGATCCGCTCACGGTTGAGGGCAGCATCGGCACGGGCGCGGAACGCCGCTGTAGTTTCCCCGGGGTGCGGACGCAGTAGCGTGAACAGCGGCTCCTGTCCGGACGGAGCCGTACTCAGTGAATCAAAGGTGTGCACGACAATCGCGGCGAAATCCGGTCCGGCAACAGTGGCTTTTTCCTCGTTTACCACGGCAATTTTAAAGTTCATCTTGCCCTGCTTGCCCGTGGAGGAAAAGATGAGCGCCAGGATGACGAATAGAAACACGGGAAAAATGAGAAACCAGAACAGCGTCACTCGCTCCCGCAACGACACGGCGAGGTACGCGCGGGCGGCTGCAATGATTCCGTTCATAAAAGACCTCCGCTCATGCTTTCCCCATGCCTGGACCGACGTGGGTGCCCGTTCCCGAATTGACCGAGCTCATAATTCCGGGGTCACTGAGCCACGCCGGGCAGCCAACACCCGGCTGTTACCCGGCCGTGCCCGTCTCCAACTTTTCTCAATCGCGATTCTTATACACGATCACCCGTAGTGGCGGCAATTACCACGCTGGTATCAACGCCGCATTCACTCCCGCAACCTCCGCCCAGTGAGTGTTAGGAACACGTCCTCCAGGTTCGGTTGGCGGATGACGAGGTTATCCAGCGTGATTCCGTTTTCCGCTGCCCATCCGAGCAGGTGCTGCAACGCCGGGACAAGATCGGCCACCTCAAGCGTAATTGTGCCTCCGTCCTGACGTAGCTGCGGGAACCGGCCAGAAAGCGAATTGCGCGCCGCCGCCGGAACCTGATCAGCGGTGAACTCGATCATCGTCTCCTTGCCCAACCGAGCGGCAAGGGCACGTGGCGTGTCCGCAGCGATGATCTTCCCATGATCCATGATACACACATAATCGGACAGGGCCTCCGCCTCTTCCATGTAGTGGGTGGTAAGGACGATGGTCTTGTCCCGCTCTTTGAGACCGGTGACGATCGACCAGATGTTGTGTCGCGCTTGCGGATCGAGTCCGGTCGTCGGCTCGTCCAAAAACAGGAGGTCGGGATCGTTGACCAGTGCCACTCCCAATGCGAGCCGCTGGCGCTGCCCGCCGGACAGGTTCTTCACCAGTGCGTTTCGCTTTTCCGTAAGGGAGACAAGTGCCATGATGTCTCGCGTTGCGTACGCGTGTGCGAAGAATGCAGCGAACAGCTCGATCGTCTCGTGTACCTTGAGGTAGGGTTCAAAATTCGCCTCCTGGAGGAGAACCCCTATTCGCTCCTTGACACGACGGTCGACCCGGCGTACCCGCTTCCCAAAAATCTCAATCGTGCCCGAGTCAGGAGGGCGCAGCCCTTCGAGGATCTCTAAGGTTGTCGTCTTCCCCGCCCCGTTCGGCCCAAGGATGGTAAACACCGTCCCCCGCGGAACGGAAAACGAGATCCCGTCGACGGCGCGGATGTCGCCATAGTGTTTGGTCAGTTCGCTCACTTGGAGCAGCGTCCCATTAATGTCTGCCATATCATGATAGTAGCCCATCACAGCCCAAGCGGCAAACCCTGAGACGGTCCCGCTTCCGCATCGTTGGGATAAGCGCTCGGGAATTGCGCACGCGTTCCATCTTGTCTTTCCCACGCTTGGCAGTTGGCTCCAACCACCGTTTTGGAAGACCGGCAAGCATTAGGTATGAGAAAGCTTCAGATAATCAGTGGAATTATCATGTCGCAGATGCGCCGTGCCGATTTTGAAACTTGCTGCGTGTGGACTCTGGGTTCGGACAGCCACTCTACAATATAAGTTGCCCTCTACCGCACTGTGAGTATATACTTACCCCCGCAACGGACCGGAATTGGCCCGTTTTTGTTCGACTTGCGGTGGCCGAGCGGAGACGGGATTTGCTGATTAGCCGGTGTAATTCCCTGTCGGAGAGGAGGAGCGTTGTCATACATTGATTCGCTAGTGCTGGCGTTAACGATAATTCTAACCCTTGGTGCCGCGGCATTTCTCCTGGGACGGAAGACTGGGATATCCGTAGTCCCAATTCTCATTATACTCGGCGTTCTCTTCGGTCCGGTGGCGGGGCTGATCAACCGCGAACTTGCTCATCACCTGTTTGACTACGTACGGGTGTTCGGGTTGGTCGTTATCCTGTTTGCCGAAGGGCACAATTTGAAGTGGTCACTCGTGCGTAAGTATATCGCGACGATTGGTGTGCTGGACACGCTTGGCCTCATACTGACAGCGTTTATCGCCGCGTTCTTTTTCTCGTATTTCTTTCATGTTCCACTTCTCGCCGGGTTTCTATTCGGCGCGATTATCGCTGCCACTGACCCCGCTACATTAATTCCGTTATTTAAACAACATCGCGTTCGAGAGGACATGCGGGTTATTCTGGTCACCGAGTCAATATTCAACGACCCATTGGGAATCGTACTCACGCTCGTTGCGGTGGCGTTGGTCGTGCCGGAGGCGCCCCGGGTCAAGATGGTGGAAGCGATCGCGCACTTCACCACGCTCTATCCTGCGGCAGTGGTTTATTTCCTTTACGTCACGATTGTTGCCATTGTCATCGGCCTTGCAATCGGCGTCATCGGCTACCGGTTGATGGAGATCCTGAAGATACGGCAGTATCCCGAGGTTTACGCACTGGGTCTTGCTTTTGGAGGGTTTTTCATTGGTGAGTGGATTAGTACATCGGGTTATTTGGTGGCGGTGGTCATCGGAATGTTCTTGGGAAATACCGACGTAATTTTCAGAAAGTTCAAGCCGACGGAAGGAGTCAAAACGGCAATTCGTGATGAAGTCCACTTTAATGAGATCCT
Organism: Candidatus Bipolaricaulota bacterium; assembly: GCA_015485945.1. Classification (GTDB taxonomy): domain Bacteria; phylum Bipolaricaulota; class Bipolaricaulia; order UBA7950; family UBA9294; genus S016-54. The sequence goes on from WFSM01000136.1 coordinate 9,720, forward strand.
TTCCAATTTCGCCACTATCATGATTTTTACCCTGCTGGGAGCGAGTCTGGACCTCAAACTGTTGGCAGCGCATGGACTGGTGGACATCGCGCTTGCGTTGCTTGTCATTATAGTTGCTCGCCCAATCGCCGCGTTATTGATAAAACCGGTTGGGAAATGGAAATGGGGGGAATACCTGTTTTTATCCCTTGAAGGGCCGCGGGGAGTGGTGCCCGCTGCTCTTGCCAGTCTGCCACTAACGCTGGGGACAACCTACCACAATCCACAGTTAATCGCATGGGGGGAAATGATCCTCACCGCAACCGTCATGACCATTCTCTTCTCGGTGATCATCGAAACGGTGTGGGTGAAGGGCCTGAACAAAAAAC
>WFSM01000137.1 GCA_015485945.1 Candidatus Bipolaricaulota bacterium
CTAATGGAGCTCGTCGATGCAGCGTAGAAAGGAGGAACGGGAGATTGATAACGAGCCCTCTTTTAAGTGAGGCATAAAAGAGGGGAAATCTTAAAACTAGGTGGTCTTAGTTATGGAAGAAAAGATTAAGATGGAAGAGGCGTTCTCGGAAAGCGACGTTAAGCTGTACAGTCGCGGCGACACGATCACCGGGACGGTGGTGCAGGTCAATCAGGACGAAGTCCTCGTCGATATTGGTTACAAATCGGAGGGGATTCTTCCCGTAAGCGAATTATCCCCATTCCGCGACGGCGGCAAGGTTGAGGAAGGGGAGGAAATCGAGGTTCTCGTCACCTACATCGACGAGGAAAAGGGGACGATCTACGCCTCCGAAAAGCAAGCGGAGTATGAGAAGCGGATCGAGACCCTGGAAGAGGCGTACCGTACTGGTGCTCCGGTGGAGGGCGAGATCACCGGTGAGGTAAAAAGCGCCGGTTACCACGTCAACCTCGAGGGGATCCGCGCATTTCTCCCCGGATCACACTTAGGGAAAGACCTGCCGAGCGCAATCGATAAGCTCAAAGGCACGCACACCAAGTTCAAGATTCTTGAGCTGTCGCGCCGGGAAAAGAACCTCGTTGTGTCGCATAAAGCGTACCTCCAAGAAGAGGAACACAAGCGGCGGGAAGTCCTGTTTTCCACTCTCGAAGTTGGTCAGGAGATCGAGGGCACGATTCGCAGCGTCGTCGACTTCGGGATATTCGTCGATATCGGTGGGTTCGAAGGGCTGGTGCACCGGTCCGAGATCGCGTGGAAGGACCTACCGGTACCGCCTCCCACCTACAAAGTTGGGGATACAGTGCGGGTGAAAGTGATTGATTTCGACCCGAAGAAGGAACGGATCTCTCTGTCCATCAAGCAACTCCGCCCTAATCCGTGGGAGGGAATCGCCGCACGTTATCCGGTGGGGATGCGCGTCAACGGAACAGTGGTCAGTGTCACCGATTTTGGGGCATTTGTGGAGCTGGAGCAGGATGTCGAGGGGTTGATACACATCTCCGAGCTTTCCTGGGGACATCCGGAAAATCCCAAGGACATCGTGCACGAGGGGGACGAGGTAGAAGTAGTCGTCCTCGGGTGTGATGAGGAAGCACGACGCATCAGTCTCTCACTGCGGCAGACCTCGGATGATCCGTGGGCCGATGTAGAAGCGAAGTATCCGCGTGGTCAACGCGTGGTGGGAGAGGTGACCAAGGTCACCGACTTCGGTGCGTTCGTTAAGCTGGAAGACGGCATCGAAGGTCTGGTTCACGTGTCCGAACTCGATTGGGGACGGGTTAACAATCCTCACGAGGTCCTTAACGAGGGAGACTCGGTTGAGGTCAAAGTGCTGGGTGTTGATCCAAAGGCGCGCCGCATCAGCTTGAGCATCCGTGCCCTCAAGACGGATCCATGGCGCCAGTTCATGGAACAGTACGCTATCGACGATGTGGTGGAAGGGGAGATTACCGAGATCAAGGATTTCGGTGCATTCATGCGGATTACCGATGATGTGGAAGGACTGATCCACGTGTCGGAGATCAGCGACAAACGAATCGCTACCCCGAAGGACGTCCTGGCGATCGGTGACAAAGTTAAGGCGAAGATTATCGGGATAAACGAGGAAAAGAAGCAGGTGCGCCTCAGCATTCGCAAGCTCCTCGCCCCGCCAGCCCCGCCACCATCATCTTCCCGTCCTTCCCGTAAACGCGGCGGCGGCAAGAAGCGTGATCGCGTGGAGCGGTTCTATCTCGAGGACGGTGGGCACGAAACGTTAAGCATGCGCGATCTTCTTGGGGATACCACCCTCGAAGAGGAAGAACACGACCAAGAACAAGATCAAGAATAACATAAAGCAACAAGGAGGAGCACACATGAACAAAGGCGAATTCGTCGATCGTTTAGCTGATTCAACCAACTTGACCAAGAAGGATGCACGCAACCTTCTTGATTCGGTGTTGAACCTTATCCAAACTACCCTCCTCCAGGGAGAGGAAGTTAAGCTCGTAGGGTTCGGGAAATTTGGAGTACGCGCCCGCAAGGCGAGTAGTCGGATTAACCCGCAGACCAAGGAGCCAATTCACGTCGATGCTAAAGTTGTTCCCCTGTTTAAGCCCGGAAAGGAGTTACGCCGTGAGATCGAAAAGCATCTCAAGGTCAGTCTGCGGGGGGATGTGAAGCGAAAGTAGAATCGGGATCAACCAGAATACAAGCCACGGCCAGCCTACGTGTATGCGTCAGGCTGGCCGTTATCTTTCCCCGGACGTGTCCGCAGGCTATCACTGGTTTTCCGGCCGGATTATGCCGCACCTCGATTTCCCGGAACGGAATCCCGTGCCCGTATGCTTTTATTAACGCTTCCTTTAGAGCGAACCGCCCGGCGAGGCGTTCATAGCGGCGATCATCGCGAGCGGAAAACGCGTAGTCAAGTTCGGTTTGCGTGAATACGCGCCTCAGAAAGCGGTCGCCGTATTGGAGATAGAGGGCCTTGATGCGGGCAACGTCAACGGCGTCGATTCCAACTTCCATTGGTCAGGGAATGATGCGTGCCCGTTCGGCGGTGACGATCCCAGCGAGCTCCTCCACCGCTTGGTCCAGTTCATCGTTGATCACAAGATAGTCGAACATCGGAATCGCTGCGAGCTCACGGGTGGCGACCGCGAGTCGTGCTTCGATCTCCTGTTCGTTCTCGGTACCGCGGGCACGCAATCGGTTGGCGAGGACGGTGAGCGACGACGTTGCCAAAAACACGTACACCACCGTGAATCGGAGCAGGCCTTTTTCGCGCAGTGTTTTCGCGCCGTTGACGTCGATGTTTAGGATGACGTCCTCACCGTGGGCGAACACTTCTTTTATCTGCGCCTGGCCAGTGCCGTAGTAATCGCCGAGATACTGGACGTGCTCCACCAGCTCCCCGGCAGTGATCAATCGCTCGAATTCGTCGTGGGAAATGAAGTGGTAATCGCGTCCCGGCACCTCGTGTGGCCGCGGTGGACGCGTGGTGTAAGAAACGGAATAGGAAAGCCCGGGCAGGTCCTGCATCACCCGGTCGATTACCGAGTTCTTCCCCGCCCCGGAGGGACCGGATACGACAAACGCCAACCCGCTTCCGATCCCGCGGCGGTGGTGAAGGATTGTTTCATTCAACATTCTGTACTTGCTCCTTGAAATGGTCGATTGCTACTTTCATTGCGACGACGGCGCCGTTGATCGCCAGATCACGCGACTTTGCTCCCAAGGTATTCGCTTCACGTAGGAGTTCCTGGGCGAGGAATCCCAGTTCTTTGCCGACCGGTCCGTCCGCTGCCAGCAACGCGTCAATCCGGGTGAGGTGTGTTTCCAGGCGTGCGATTTCCTCACGAACGTCAGCCCGTTCCGCGAGAAGCACTATTTCCGCCTCCAGCCGAGTGGGATCGGCTTCCACTCCGAGTGCGGCGACCCGTTCTCGCATGCGGTTGCGCAGCTCTGTGATCGCGTCCGGAATACGCGCTTTGACATCCTGGATCAGTCCGGATAACTCACGGGTTATACGGCGCAGCTCGGCAGTGAGCAACTCTCCCTCACGGGATCGTGACAGCGTCCCACTGGAGATTGCCTGCTCCAGTGCTTGGGCGAGGGCGTCCCATGGATCGGCATCGGTGGCGGCAGCGGGGGGCGTGAATGCGCCCACTGCGATCAGCTCGCTCAGCCCGGGTGGTGGCAGGGAAAAGTCCGTGCACACCTGGCGTAGCGCGGTTACGTACCCAGAGACAGTGGTGCGGTCGAAGCGAAGCTGAAGCTCGCGGGTTGGATCGCGTGTCAAGGTGACCGTCACTTCGATCTCGCCGCGGGCGAATGCGTGCTTGACCTCGCTTTCGATTCGACGCTCCAGTTCCGGGTCGTGTATCCCCCGTATCCGGACGGCAAGATAGCGGTGGTTCAGGGTACGCAACGCGACGTCGGCGGTCCAGCCCGCAGCGGCTGCGCTTCCGGTCCCATAGCCGGTCATGCTGTTAAGCATCCGTGCTCCTTTCTAGCGTGATCGCTGCGTAGCCCACAACCGTACTGCGATCTCCAGTGACATCGCCGGATGTCCGGTAGGAAACGAGGTTTGTTTCCTGCCACCCCAGTTCCATTGCCGCGGTGAGGAGGATTGTGATCGCCCCTGCTCCGCAGATCGACATGCGCTTGCGGACGACAAGGTGATAAAACCCGGGAGCGTCCAGCATGAGAATCCTCTCAATTGCTTCCCGATCGAGTTCGCGTGCCATCCCATCCGGTTCGTAATGGGTGAAGTCACTGCTCACGATCACCGCGCCGTTGGTGCCCCGTACCACCTCCGCCAGGCGCGCTCCGGCGGTGGCGAGGGCGGAGAATTCTGGCAGCATGACACACACCGGCACGAACGGAATATCCGTGCCGAACAAATATTGCAGGAACGGTAACTGTACCTCGATCGAATGTTCGTGGAGGAATGCCGCCTCCGCCACCGGGAACCCACGCTTTACCAATTGGTTCGCAATCTTGACTGCGATCGGCACGTCCCCGAGTGGAGTGCGCCACGCCCCGTCCTGGGCGATCGAGATCGGGCGACCGAGCCCGGTGTGATTTGTCCCAAGGACAATGACCCAATCAGGTTTACCGCGTTTTGCCATCGCGGCGTATCCCTGTGCTGCCACCGCCCCGGAGTAAACGTATCCAGCGTGCGGGACGATGAGTCCCATCGGCGTCGGCAGTTTTCCTGAACTAACAGGAGCAACGCCGCCGAACAGGCGCGCAAGCGTGTCCAACAACATAGCGGACGTTCCCGGATAGAACGTACCAGCAACGACCGGTTCTCGTATTGAGGTTGCCATAAGCCCATTGTAGCTCCAACGGATTCCCGCGCGCAAATTGACGTCGTTTTCCCGATCGATATAATCCTATTTTTAAAGCGAGGTGATTTACGTGGGCAAGACAATGACCGAGAAGATTCTGGAGACGCATGTGGTGGAAGGTTCCCTAAAACGGGGCGGGGAGGTCGGGATCAGGATCGACCAATGCCTGACTCAGGACTCGACCGGAACAATGGCGTGGCTTGAGTTTGAATCCCTTGGGATGAGCGGGGTGAAGGCCGAATTAGCGGTGAGCTACTGCGATCATACTTCGCTTGGATTCAAAGGAGAATCGACCGACGATCACGTTTTTCTCCAGTCAATCGCCTCGCATTACGGCGCGAAGTTTTCTAAGAACGGGAATGGTGTCTGCCATCAGCTTCACTACGAGCGGTTCGGCGTTCCGGGGAAAACACTGCTTGGGTCCGACTCTCACACTCCAACGGCCGGCGGGCTGGGCGTGTTGGGGATCGGAGCGGGTGGGATGGACGTCGCCGTTGCAATGGGAGGCGGGCCGTTTCATCTCATCGTTCCCAAAATGATGCGAATCGTCCTCACCGGCGCCCTCCCGTGGGGCGTCGCGGCGAAGGATGTGGCGCTCGAGATTCTACGGCGGATCTCGGTTAAGGGCGGGGTCGGCTACTTCCTCGAGTTTACCGGCCCGGGAGTGGAAAATCTGTCCGTGCCGCAGCGGGCGACGATCACCAACCTGTGCACCGAGACCGGGGCGACGGCATCGATTTTCCCCTCCGATGAAGTGACTAAGGAGTTCCTCCGGATGCAGGGGCGGGAAGAGGCATGGCATGCGCTCTTTCCCGATCCGGATGCGGTTTACGATAAGACATTGGAGATCGATATGGCGACGCTCAAGCCACTTGTCGCCATGCCAGGAATGCCGGATAACGTCTACGATATCGACGAGGTGAAAGGCACGAAGATCGACCAAGTGTACATCGGCTCGTGCACGAACGGCTCGTACCGTGACATCCGGATTGCCGCCGAGATCATCACCGGGAAGCGTGTGTCACCGAACATTGACGTCATCGTCTCCCCGGCATCACGCCAGGCGTGGGAGATGCTGATGGCGGACGGAAGTTTTCTCGCCCTCACAAAGGCTGGCGTGCGCCTGATCGAGCCGGGGTGCAACGCGTGTATCGGCATTGGGTTCGTGCCGGGGTACGGACATTTGTCGCTGCGGACGGTGAACCGCAACTGGAAGGGACGAGGCGGGAGCAAATTCGGAAAGATTGCGTTGTGCAGCCCCGAGGTGGCAGCAGCATCGGCCCTCGCCGGTGCCATCGCTGATCCACGTGAGTTGTCGCCGCTAGAGGTGAAGGTTGACCATCTGACGGTCGATGACGCGTTGATCCTCGAGCCGCAAGGCACGGCGGTCGAGATTAGGCGCGCTCCCAATATTGTCCCACTTGCACCGCAGCGCCCGCTTCGATCGCCCCTTGTGGGCACGGTGTTGATCAAACTGGGGGATGGGGTGTCCACCGACACGATTTTGCCGGCGGGGCCGTTGACCCAACACCTGCGCTCCAACCTGCCGGAGATCGCTAAGTTTACGTTCTACTACGAGGACAAGGAGTTTGCCACTCGCGCCGCTGCGAACGGTGGTGGGTTCATCGTTGGCGGGGAGAATTATGGCCAGGGCTCATCACGGGAGCACGCGGCCCTCGCCCCATGGCAGCTCGGAATCAAGGCGGTGTTTGCCAAGAGCTATGCCCGCATCCACCGTGCCAACCTGATCAATGTGGGAATCATTCCGTTCATCTGCGACACCGATCGGATCGACCGGGACGACGAATTAGAGGTCGATGTGGCCGACCTCACCGGCGAGCTTGTCGCCGACAATCGGACCAAGGACGAGCGGATTCCCCTCTCCCACGACCTGTCGCCGCGCGAGATCGCGATGATTAAGGCAGGAGGGTTGCTCGCCTACACCGCGGCGCAGCACCGCTAGCGCACCGGGCGGCCACGGCGCCATAAAAACGCGAAGAACTGCGTGTAAGCTGCTGCTAACTTGGGGATCCCCACTACGGCGATGTCGGCCTCGTTGTTCTTTTCGAGCGAGTAATAGTTCCAGTTGGTGGAGCCGAGAATCACGTCGCGCCCGTCGATGATCACCAGTTTGGCGTGGGTGGTGACGGACGGATCATCGAACCGCACGGCGACGCCGTGGTCAACGAGGTAGTACGCCGCTTCCTGGTTTGCCTTTGCCGATTCCGGGTAGAATGCGCAGTCGTCGAGGAATACCTTCACCTCGACACCGCGGCCGGCGGCGGCGATGAGTGCGTTCAGGATATCGTTGGATAAGCTATCCTTGTACGCAGGATAGTACGAGGCGCGATACATCACAACGTACACCGAGACCTGTGCCCGATTCAACAGGTCGAGCAACACGCGGGTGTAGTTTTTCGTCTCGGGGCCGTCCGGGATCGGAATTAACGTTGGGTAGGCGCTGATCTCCATGGTTCCCATATCTACCCCGCCCGGGATAAGAGTTCCTGCCCAGATGCGGGAGAAGTATTCGGTGAATACCCCTCCGATGCGGGAATCATCGATGGCGATGTTTGCCTGTGCTTGGTCGTGGAACGCATGTGTGTTCCAGTTGGACGAGCCCAGGATCACTAATCGTCCGTCGATGACGACTAACTTGGCGTGGGTGGTCACTGTCGGATCGTCGAATTTGGCCGCGATGCCGTGCGATTTTAGGAACTCGATGGTGGGGAGATTCTTGGCGGTTATCGACTCGGACCAATCGCTCGCATCGAGGATAACGCGTACGGCCACGCCACGGCCGGCAGCAGCGACGATTTTGTCCCACAGCGAATCGTCCGTGAGCTCACCGTTGGACGACAGAATATCGATCGACACGCGTGCCGCTGGGATCGCACTCTCCAAGTGGGCGAGGTACTGCCTGACGCCGGTGATGTCGATCAACGGCACAATGCGGACCTGGGTGGCCGTTTCTGCGCCGATACCGGTCACTGCGACGGCTAACCACACTACCAGGATGAGCATGCGTTGCAACCGTTTCTTCATGTGCGCTACAATCCTACTTTAAAGGAGGACGGATGACCAAGGAACTGGCAGCAGACAAGCTGCGTTACATGTGTGATCCAACGAAGTTTAATTTTAAGACGACGGCTGAGGTGGACCCGCTCGATCGGATCATCGGCCAGGACCGGGCGATTGAGGCGCTTAAACTCGGATTGGGAATTAAAGACGCCAAAAATCGGTACAACATCTACGTTGCCGGCGGCCCCGGAACCGGGAAGATGTCCGCGGTGGAGTATTTTCTCAGTCGGGCGAGCCGAGACGAGCCACGCCCGCCCGATCTGTGTTATGTGCATAACTTCGAGAACCCGTACAGTCCGCATTATCTTGAACTTCCCGCCGGGATGGGCACACAGCTACGTGACGACATGAAGCACCTCATCACCAGGCTGCGGCGCGATATTCCCAAAGTGTTTGATCTTGACGAGTTCAAGGCGCGCAGCAAGAAGATCAACGATCGCTACAGTGAGAAGCGGACGACGCTGTTTGAGGAGATGGAGAAGAAAGCCCGTGCCCTCGGATTTGCGATCCAACGCACCCCGATTGGGATTAACACCCTGCCGCTGCGCGATGGTGGTGAACCGCTGAGCCAGGAGGAGTACGAGGCCCTGTCGGAGGAAGAGCGCACCAAGATCAGAGAAAAACAAAACGAAGTGCAGGCCTTGATCCAGGACAGTCTGCAGGAGATCGCCCGCATCGAGGAGGAGCGCGAGGAAGAAACAAAAAAACTCGCCAAAGAGGCGGTGCTGTTTACGGTAGAGCCGCATATTAACCAGCTTAAATCGCGCTATGGAAGCGTGGATAAAGTAGTCTCGTTTCTCGATGAGGTGCAAAACGATATTGTTGAGCACTTGGACCAGTTCCGCGGCGGGAACCAAGAGGCCCCTAAAGGTCCGATGCCGGTTCCGTTTGTAATGCAGCCAGTTGACCCGTTCAAGCGTTACGACGTGAACGTTCTCGTGGACAACTCTCAGGCCGAGGGGGCACCGGTGATCGTCGAGGAGAACGCGTCCTACACCAACCTGTTCGGGGCGATCGAGCGGCGGGTGCACATGGGGGTAGCGATCACCGACTTCACGATGATCAAACCCGGCTCGCTCCACCGTGCTAACGGCGGATATCTCGTTTTGAACGCGAACAATCTGTTTCGCATGGGGCTGTCGTGGGAGGCGCTCAAGATCGCGATCAAACGCCGCGAGATCCGGATTGAAGATCCGATGCAGATGCTGGGCTATTCCACCACCGAAGGGCTGAAACCCGAACCGGTCCCATTCCGCATGAAAATCATCATAATCGGCAGCCCGGAGATCTACGAGCTCCTTCACTATTATGATGAGGATTTTCCCAAGCTATTCTCGGTGAAAAGTGACTTTGATACCGAGATGGAGCGAACCGATGACCACGAGCAGGAGATTGCACGGTTCCTCCGTGCCCGTTGTCAGGAAGACCCGAGCCTGCTTCCGTTTGATCCCACCGGAGTGGCAAAGATCGTTGAGGCATCGGCGGAGCTCGCTGGCGATCAGAAGAAGCTGTCGTGTCGGTTCGGGGTGCTCACCTCGATCGTCAAAGAAGCGTCGTACTGGGCGCGGACCGAAGGGTCGGCCCACGTCACCGGAGAGCATGTGCATACGGCACTTGTTGAACGGGATCATCGCAGCGATCGTATTGAGGAGAAGATCCGCGAAATGATTGCCCGTGACCAGATTCTCGTTGATACCACAGGGGAGAGAGCCGGACAGGTGAACGGACTCGCTGTGTTGCAACTGGGAGATTACATGTTCGGCAAACCGTCCCGAATCACAGCGACCGTGCACACCGGTAAGGACGGAATCGTTGACATCGAGCGGGAAGCCGAACTCGGTGGGCACACGCACACCAAGGGAATCATGATCCTCAAGGGGTTTCTCGGTGAGCGGTTTGCCTCCGAAAAGCCGCTCAGCCTATCGGCAAGCCTCACGTTCGAGCAAAGCTACTCGATGATTGACGGAGATAGCGCATCGAGCACCGAACTGTACGCCCTTCTGTCCGCTCTATCCGGGATTCCGATCAAACAGGGACTCGCTGTTACCGGCTCGGTCAATCAGAAAGGGGAGATCCAGCCAATCGGCGGAGTGAACGAGAAAATCGAGGGATTCTTCCGCGTGTGCAAGGCGAAGGGTATTACCGGCGACCAAGGGGTGCTCATCCCCGTGCGTAACGGGGACAATTTGATGCTGTCCGAGGAAGTGGTAGAAGC
>WFSM01000138.1 GCA_015485945.1 Candidatus Bipolaricaulota bacterium
GCGGGGGCCGGATTCGGCCCCCGTTTTTTGGTGGACGGATGCCCTTGCCCCACCCGCGCGCCCGGGTTTATACTCCACCAGACAGAAAGGGAGGTCAATCATGATTGAGATCGAAGATATCATTGCACGCGAGATTATCGATTCACGGGGCAATCCGACGATTGAAGTGGACGTGTATCTCGAAGATGGCTCGTTCGGGAGGGCCGCGATACCATCCGGGGCGTCCAAGGGCACGCGCGAGGCGCTTGAGCTGCGTGACGGCGACCCAAAGCGGTTTCACGGCCGCGGCGTCCAAAAAGCGGTCAAAAACGTGATCGATGAGATCGCTCCCGCCGTCATCGGCCAGGACGGGCTGGCGCAGGCCAAACTCGACCGGATGTTGATCGCGCTCGACGGAACGGAAAACAAGAGCATGCTCGGGGCGAATGCGATTCTCGGGGTATCGCTCGCCACAGCGCGGGCAGCGGCGGACAGCCTCGGGGTCCCGCTATTTGCTTACATTGCCGGAATCCGGGAACCGCTCCTGCCGCGGCCGCAGATGAACGTGCTGAACGGCGGCGAACACGCGGATAACAACGTCGATATTCAGGAGTTCCTCCTCATCCCCATCGGGCCCGACACAATCCACGAAGCGATCCGCGCCTGCTCCGAGGTGTTCCATACCCTGAAAGGGATCCTCAAGGAGCGCGGCCTATCCACCACCGTTGGGGACGAGGGTGGATTCGCTCCCAACTTGGAAGAGAACGAAGAGGCGCTTAAACTGCTGGTGGAGGCGATCGAGAAAACGGGTTATCGCCCAGGGGTGGACGTTGCGCTTGCGTTCGATTCCGCCGCGTCGAACTTCTTCGCGGACGGCAAATACCGGTTCACCGTGGCCGGCAAAGTGGAGACCCTTGGTGCGGACGACCTCGTGTCGATCTATGAGAAATGGGTGCAGGAATACCCGATCGTGTCAATCGAGGATGGGCTCGCCGAGCGCGACGACGTCGGCTGGCAACTGATCACGCAACGTCTCGGTGGGAAGATCCAGATCGTCGGGGACGATAACTTTGTTACCAACCCCAAGCTCCTCCAGCGGGGCATCGAAATGGGGATCGCCAACTCGATTCTGATCAAGCTGAACCAAATCGGCACGGTCACCGAGACGCTGGAAACGATGGATCTCGCCCATTCTGCTGGATACACCTGTGTTGTGTCGCACCGGTCCGGGGAGACGGAGGACACGTCGATCGCGGATCTCGCCACCGGAACGGCGTGCGGGCAACTGAAGAGCGGATCGATCTCGCGCTCCGAGCGGGTGGCAAAGTACAACCGCTTACTACGAATTGAGGAGGAATACGAGCTGCGGTTGGCGGACTGGCCGGCGCGGTTCCGACCGTAATTTAGCACGACAACCGGGAAGATGATGAGGGGAGAGGATGGTCGATTGCACACGCGCCGCGGACCGCGGGTTATCGTCGCGGTGGTGTTGGTAGTCGTCGGCCTCCTCTCGTTTCTCTACATATCGCGGTTCCTCGTGATCCGTCACCTCCACGCCGAGATCGCGGCGATCACCCGCCAGGAACAAGCAGCGCTCGCAGTGCAGACCAAACTGCGCGCCCGCCTCGCCCATGGCAACGATCCGGCAACGATCGAGTATCTAGCGCGCAAGGAACTGGGGCTGGTGAAACCCGGCGAAGAGAAGGTCATTTTCATCAAGGGAAACTAATGGTAGCAACGCAGTTCATTCATCTCCACACTCACTCCGAGTACAGCCTGCTCGACTCAGCGTGCAAAATCTCCGGATTGCTCGATCGCGCGGCGGAATGCGGAATGGACGCCCTTGCTCTCACTGATCACGGGGTGATGAGCGGGGCGATTAAATTCTACCGTGCCGCGAAGAAACGCGGTATTAAGCCGATCATCGGCTGCGAGATCTACCTCGCCCCGGGACGGCGCGACGATCACAACCCGCGGCAGGGATCGCGCTACTATCACCTCGTGTTGCTTGCGGAAAACGAGACGGGATACCGCAATCTGATCGCAATCGTCAGCCGTGCCTACACCGAGGGGTTTTACTACAAGCCGCGGGCGGACAAGGAGCTGCTGCGGCAGTATCACACGGGATTGATCGCGCTGTCGGCGTGCGAGAGTGGCGAGATTCCACGTCTGGTACTGGCGGGGAAGGACGACGCTGCCCGTGCCGCAGCGCGGGAGTACGCCGAAATCTTTGGGGATGGGAACTTCTACATCGAGCTCCAGGACCACGGCACCGACCGCGGGCGGAACCTGAAGTCTAAGCTCATCGCGCTGGCACGGGACCTGTCCCTGCCGCTGGTGGCGACAAACGACATCCATTATCTGACTCCGGACGAC
>WFSM01000139.1 GCA_015485945.1 Candidatus Bipolaricaulota bacterium
CCTGATGGACTCGCTGACCTCGGCGTGGAGTCCGGGATAATCGTGAACGGTGTCGGAATGCTGCGTGACCTCGAGCTCGGTTATTGGGACGGCAAAAATTACGTGATCGAGAAAATTGCTGAACCGGCTGAGCTCCTCAGCCTGCAGGGGAACATCGGGCGCAAGGACGGAGAGACGGTAGTGCACGCCCACGTCACGGTGGCGAAGAAGGGCGGAGCGGCATACGGCGGGCACCTGGTACGTGCGACGGTGAACAACACCGCCGAGATCTTCATCTACAAGCTCGCCGGGGTGCGGCTGGTGCGCAAGATAGAGGAGACAGGCCTTGCCGGGTTGTATCCTGAGGCTAGCTGAATCGCGTCGAGCCGCGTAGCCCATTCAGGAACTCGCATCCGGGGACGCGCGGCCGACACTCCCGCTGCACTTCAACGAGTTCGAGGAGCTCGTCTCCGGTGGCGACGAGGAGCCGTCTCGTCTTGGGTAACACGAGATCCCCAGGGGTGTGAGTCCCGCGCTTGATTCCGGTCAGCCGGCTGCGATAGACCTTGATCCGTTCCCCGGCAAACCGAGTGAACGCGCCCGGCCACGGATTCGTCCCCCGGATCAGATTGTGGATTTCCTGCGCCGACCGCGACCAATCAATCCTCCCATCATCGCGGCAGAGGCGAGGCGCGAGCGTTGCCCGGGAATCGTCCTGCGGGATCGGTTTGAGCTTTCCTTCTTCCCGCCCCGCCAGCGTCTCCTTGATTACCTCCGCTCCGAGGTGAGCGAGGCGGTCGTGCAGCTCACCAGCAGTCTCGTCCGGCCCAATCTCCATTGCCCGTTGTAGCAGGATTGGTCCGGTGTCCATCCCGGAATCGATCAAAAAAGTGGTGATCCCGGTTTCAGCCTCCCCGCGGATGATCGCCCAGTTGATCGGCGCAGCGCCGCGGTAGCGGGGGAGGAGAGAGGCGTGGATATTGATTGTGCCCAGGGGCGGAATCTTGATCAAGATGGGCTTGAAAAGCTGGCCGTACGCAGCGACGACGATCGCGTCGGGATGAGCATCACGAATTCTGGCAAGAGAGGCGGTGGTGTTGACCTTCTCAGGCTGAAATAACGGAATCCCGAGGCGGATTGCCTCCCTCTTCACCGGCGGCGGGGTGAGAACGGCGTGCCTCCCTACTGGGCGGTCGGGTTGGGTGACGACGAGGGCGATTTCGTGGTGAGCGTGTAGAGCGGTAAGCGCGGGGCACGCGAACGCCCCGGTCCCGAGAAATACAAGTCTCACTTATCTTTCTCCCGCTTGAGGCGTGCGTATTCCTTGAGCAGGAACCGGCGCTTGGCCGGACTGAGATAATCGATGAACAGAACGCCGTTTAGATGGTCGATTTCGTGTTGAAGCGCGCGCGCCATCAGCCCTTCCCGCTCGATGGTGATCTCGCGTTCGTCGAGGGTGTAGCCGCGCACCGCGGCGTGCGCTCGCCGCGGCACCGGCGCGTCGACTCCGGGAACGCTCAGGCAGCCCTCAGTTGCCTCCTCAGCATCATCAGAGAGATCGATGATCTCCGGATTAATCAGAATGTGGAAGTCGCCGTCGATGTCGAGAGCGATGATTCGTTTGGAGACACCGATCTGGGGTGCCGCGAGCCCAAGGCCATTGGCACGCAGCATTGCCGCGACCATCGCTTCGGCAATCCGGTTGACCGCGGAGTCGATGTTCGCCACCGGGGCCGCTACTCGGCGCAGCACCGGGTCACTGGGATCGCCGTAGGTCACAATGTCCGTCGAAATTTCCTTGTCCACCATAGCACTTGATTATAAAGTAGGAAACATGAGCGCACAAATTGATCCTAGTATTCGGGAGACAGCGGAAAAGGTCCTGGCGTTGGAACGGGCACACGGCTATCGGGACGACGCGGTGATGGGCGGGTTGGAGGAATTCGTGCGCCGCAACCTGCCACCCGCGGCTCATACCATCGTCGCTGGATATCAGTCAGCACCGCACTTTGCGCGGGTAAAAACAGTAGAACAGCTGGTGTCATATCTCCGCAACGGGGTCCCTCCACCACCGTCGCCGGACGTATTGCTGCGTCCGGTGAGTGAGGCCGTCGGCGTGGGGGGCAAGCGCACGAAATTTCTGGAAAAGCTGGGGATCACGACGATCGAAGATTTGCTCCTTTACCTGCCGCGGCGGCTTGAAGATCGGCGTACGTTTAAACGGATTGGGGACCTCCGTCCCGGCGAAATGGTGTGCGTCCGGGGGGAGATCGCCGCCGTATCGCAGATCAGGATCAACCCGCGAATGCAGGTGGTGAAAGCAGCAATTGGCGACGGCACCGGATTTCTATACGCGGTGTGGTTCAACCAGCCGTGGGTAGCGGAGCAGCTCCGGCGCGGAGAGACGATCGATGTGTACGGGAAAGTGGAGCGAAGCTACGGCGAGCTTCAGATGCGAACCCCAGTATGGGAGCCGGCCGGCACGGGAATGGAAACGGGACGGCTTGTTCCGATCTATCCGGCGACTGAGGGGGCGAGCGATCGGCTGATTCGTGGCATCATCGCCCGTAACCTTGAATTGTACGCCGACGCTCTTCCCGACGTTCTTCCCGCGGAGATCAGGACGCACGCCCATCTGCTGCCCAAGCGTGCGGCGGTACGGACGATCCATTTTCCGCCCGATGAAGACGCGTTTGCCTGTGCCCGCCGCAGCCTAGCGTACGAGGAATTGTTCCTGCTTCAGCTCGGGCTGCTGTCCACCGCAGCGCCGGATAGTGGGAAGGCACACGCTGACGGTGAAAATCTTGCTGTGTCGTTCCTGGCGAGCCTGTCGTTTCGCCTCACTCCGGCCCAGATCGCGGCACTGCGGGAGATTGTCGCCGACCTGCGCGCCCCGCGGCGGATGATGCGGCTGCTGCAGGGCGATGTTGGGGCGGGGAAGACGATTGTTGCCCTGACCGCGATGTTGTACGCAATCGAAGCTGGATATCAGACGGTGTTTATGGCGCCAACTGAGATCCTCGCCGAGCAACACGCTCACCGCATTCGGGAACTGTTTGCCGGGCTGCCGGTGCGGGTGGCGCTCCTCACCGCGGCCACCAAGGACAAAGTCGACCTGAAGGGCAGGCTCGCCACTGGGGAAATCGACCTTGTCGTCGGGACGCACGCCCTCATTCAAAAGGACGTGAAATTCGCCAACCTCGGGTTTGTCGTGATCGACGAACAACACCGATTTGGAGTGGTGCAACGGGCAACGATCGAGGAGAAGGGGAAAGATGTCGATCTGTTGGTGATGAGCGCCACCCCGATCCCACGCACGATCGCCCTCACCCTGTACGGGGAGTTTGACGTCTCGGTGATCGGCTCCCTGCCGTATGGAACGCCGCAGACACGCACGGTGTGGGTGGCGGGGACACGACGGGATGAGGTCTATTCCGAGATTGGGAAACTCCTCGCCGACGGTGGCAAGGGATTCGTCGTTCTCCCGCTCGTGGAAGAATCAGAAAAACTCGACCTGAATGCAGCGGTGCAGACCGCGGATGAGCTGCGGGCGCGGTTTCCCGAATATGGGATTGGGCTTGTGCACGGCCGCATGGGTAACGATGACAAGCACCAAGTGATGGATGCCTTTCGGTCGGGGAAGGTACGGTTGTTGGTGGCGACGACGGTGATCGAAGTGGGGATTGACGTCCCCGACGCCGATTTTATGGTGATTGAACATGCGGAGCGGTTCGGGCTGTCGCAGCTCCATCAACTGCGTGGGAGAATTGGGCGAAGCGGACAGCGGGCGATCTGCTTTGCAGTTGGAGATGCAAAGACCGACGAGGCGAAAAAACGACTCACCGCGTTCTCCGAGCATCGGGATGGGTTCCGCATCGCCGAGGAGGATTTGTTGATCCGCGGACCGGGAGATCTGCTGGGAACGAAGCAGCATGGGTTCTTGAGCAGCCTGCGCGCTGTCGATTTGATCCGGGATATTGACCTCATGAAACAGGCACGCGCCGCTGCCCGCAGCGTGTACGAAACCGGTGTGCCGCCGGAATTGGACCGCGAGGTGACACGACGGTTTGGGGAGATGCTGCGCTGGCTCCAGGTCTAATGGATGAGCGTTCCCACCCGATCACCAGTGACAAGCTTGGCAATGGCGTCCTGTTCGGAGAAATCGAACACCACGATCGGGAGGTTGTGCTCCTTGCAGATCTCCACCGCAGCGAGATCCATCACGCCATAGCGGTGCGCGAGGAACTCGTCGTAGGAGAGCTCGGGAATGAGATGGGCGTCCGTCCCGGTCCGGGGATCAGCAGTAAACACCCCGGGCACGTTCGACGCCTTGGCGAGGAGTTCCGCTCGTACGGACACCGCCCGGATCGCGGCAGCGGTATCGGTGGTGACAAGAGGATTGCCCGTCCCGCCGGTGAATATGACGACCGTGCCCGCTGCCAGAGCCTGCCGTGCCCGGCGAGGATCGACCGATTCAGTGAACTGGGTTGCCACTGCGGATTGCACGATCGCCGCCCGGTTGGTTTGCTCCAGATAATCACGGAGGACAAGGCCGTTCAACACCGTAGCGAGCATCCCGACTTCATCGGCGTCAACCCGATCGAGCCACCCACTCCGCGCCCCACGCAGGATGTTCCCACCGCCGACGACGATCGCGAGCTCAATGGTTGCGGTGGTAGACAAAACCCGGACGAGTTTCTGAATCTCGTCCGGGGAAAACGGAACGCCGCTTCCTGCTAACGCCTCGCCGCTCAGTTTGAGAAGGAGGCGGGTGGGTGTCATTTCTACGTGTCCTCTCCGATCTCGAACCGGGCGAACCTCTTCACTGAGATGTTCTCGCCGGTCTTTTGCCGCAGCTCCGCAAGCAAATCCTCAATTGTGCGGGCAGGGTCTTTGACGAACGGCTGTTTCATCAGGCATGCCTCGGTGTAGAACTTTTTGATCCGCCCGGCGACGATCTTCTCCACCACCGGAGCGGGCTTGCCTTCCTTTTCCGCCTGCTTGCGGTAGATTTCGCGTTCCGCTTCCAGATCGGATTCCGGGACATCCTCCGGTGCGACGTAGCGCGGGTTGGCAGCGGCAATGTGCATGGCGACGTCGCGGACGAACTCACGGAAATCAGCGCTGTTTGCAGTGAAATCGGTGTTGCTCACCACTTCAACTAGCACTCCCACTTTGCCGGAATGGTGGACGTATGCTTCAATGCGTCCCTCGTTTGCCTCACGCCCTTTGTGGGCGAGGAGCTCGCGTCCCTCCTCACGCAGGATTTTCTTCGCCGCTTCCATATCACCGTTCGCCTTGGTCAGAGCACGCTTGCAGTCCATGATCCCGACGCCGGTCTCGTCGCGCAGTTTTTTTACGTCTTCACTCGTTATCGTGGTCATCCTCGGGTCCTTCCTTCACTGGTTGTGGTTCTTCATCCACTGCTTCTGCAGCTGCGGGTTCCTCCACTGCTGGAGCCTCCGGTTCGAGCTCCGTGGTTGCCGCTGCCGGAGCATCGGTGTCGGCCACAACCGCGGTTGTGAGTGGCTCTTCCACCGGGATGGCGGCTTCTTCCGGCGTCGGCACTTCCTCGGCTGGTGGCACTTCTTCGGCCGGTGGCGCTTCCGGTGCTGCTTCAGTTGTGGTTTCCACCTCAGGCTCCGCCGGAGCAGCAGCTTCCTCCATCTCTTGACGCCCTTCGCGGCCTTCCAGCACGGCGTCGGCGATCCGGGAACTGATCAGCCGGGTTGCTTTGATCGCATCATCGTTCCCGGGGATGGGAAAATCGATTGGGTCAGGATCACAATTCGTATCTACGATCGCGATTACCGGTATCTTCATGATGTTCGCTTCGTGGACGGCGTTTGCTTCCAGGTCCGGATCAATAACATAAATGACATCCGGAACCCGCTCTAGATGACGCAGCCCGTCAAGGTTGCGCACCAACTTGGCGAGCTCGCGACGCAGGCGGTTCGCTTCTTTGTTGGGGAAGTGATCCAGCGTTCCGTCCTCAATCATCCGTTCGAGTTCCTTCATGCGCTCGATGCTCTTCTTAATTGTGGCGAAGTTGGTCAGCGTGCCCCCGAGCCAGCGACGGTTAACGTAATGAGCGCCGCAGCGACGCGCCTCTTCGGCGATCGTCGTCTGCACCTGCTTCTTCGTCCCAACGAACATGACCTCCGCCCCCTGCGCGACCCGGTCGCGAACAAAGAAGTACGCTCGTTTGAACATCTCCACCGTTTGTTCGAGGTCGATAATATGAATCCCTTTTCGTTCGGTGAAGATGTAACGAGCCATCTTGGGGTTCCATTTGCGCGTGCGGTGACCGAAGTGGACTCCGGTCTCCAGCAGTTCTTTCATTGTCAAAACTTCCACATCACCCTCCCGTGATTTTGTTTTTAGATCACCGAAGTATAGCAAACGGGGAACGTTTCCGCAATCCAACGCCCGACGCTGGCGGTGCCGATTTGATCGCAATTTGCCGCGTTTGTTCCCCCCGCCGCCCCGCCATATAATGGAGTGGAGGTGAGGGTGGTGCAGGACTCAGAATCTTTTTCCCGTGAGGGCACGGCGACCAGAGATGTCCCCAAAAACATAGAAGCAGAACAGATCGTCCTCGGTTCCGCCCTGCTCGAGCCGGAGGGAACAGTCCCCATTATACTCGAACGTCTGCGGCCGGAGCATTTCTACCGTCGCAGCCACCGCATGATCTTCCGCGTGATCCGGGAGCTGTTCGATCGTGGTGAGCCGGCGGATATCGTCGCGGTTGCCAATCGCCTGGAAGAGCGTGGCGAGATGGACAAGGCAGGGGGGCGTATCTATTTGAATGAGCTCCTCGACCGCGTGACGACAACAGCAAGCCTGGAGTATTACACCGAGATTGTGCGGAGAAAGGCGACCCTGCGTGCCTTGATCGATGCCGGCGGGCGTATTCTCGAACTCGGGTATGACGAGCGCCGCGATACAGACGAGGTATTGGATAAAGCGGAATCGATTATCTTTGACATTTCCCGCCGGGACGCGACGACGGATTATTACCTCGTAAGCCAGTACCTGTACGAGCACATCGACAAGCTTGAAGAGCTGCACCGCGATCCGAATCGGCACACCATCACCGGGAGATCCACCGGCTTCCCGAAATTCGATGAGATGACGTCCGGACTGCAACCGTCCGACCTCATCGTGCTCGCTGGCCGGCCGGGCACGGGTAAGTCGAGCTTGGCCCTTGCCCTCTCCCGCCACGTGGCGATCCGGGAAAACGGGGTTGTGGGCGTATTCTCACTTGAGATGAGCAAGGAGCAGGTGCTGGAACGGCTGCTGTGCGGTGAGGCGCAGGTGAGCCTGCATCGTCTGCGCGGTGGGTATGTGCCGATCGCCAAGTGGCGCGACATTGCCAATGCCGCGAGCAAGTTCCAGAAGGCGAAGATTATTGTCGATGATACTCCGGGCATTTCCATCCTCGAAATTCGCGCCAAGGCGCGGCGGATGGCAGCGCAACACGGCCTTGACATGCTGATTGTCGATTACCTCCAGTTGATCGAAGGAGTGATCAAGAGCGACGTGCGCGAGCAGGAGATCGCCCACATTTCCCGGTCACTCAAAAAGCTGGCGCGTGAGTTGAATATCCCGATCATCGCGGTGTCTCAGCTCAACCGCGCGGTGGAGCGGCGTGAATCAAAACGCCCTCAACTTGCCGACCTCCGGGAAAGCGGGGCGATCGAGCAGGATGCCGACCTCGTTATCTTTATCTACCGTAAGGATTACTA
Organism: Candidatus Bipolaricaulota bacterium; assembly: GCA_015485945.1. Classification (GTDB taxonomy): domain Bacteria; phylum Bipolaricaulota; class Bipolaricaulia; order UBA7950; family UBA9294; genus S016-54. The sequence goes on from WFSM01000139.1 coordinate 7,728, forward strand.
CGACGAGCCCGAGGACACCACCACTCAGAATGCCCGCGGCGCCG
>WFSM01000140.1 GCA_015485945.1 Candidatus Bipolaricaulota bacterium
GGTCCCGCGTCAGCTTGCAGATAAGCGTTAGAAGGTGCCGAATCGACTCACGTTCATCGTCCATGGACTATCTCCTTGTCCGCCGTTGATATTTAGGAGGCTAATATTTAGCTAGCTAAATAATACATGGTGAGAGGATTTTCTCAAGAGTTCTATCTATCGCAGGAGAAATGGCAATACCCAGCCAACGAAAAGGAGGTCTTTGCTTTGACCTATCTTATACAGTTGCAGATTTAAAGTTACCTTTTAAGAGGGCATTACAGTGCAGGTAGAATAAAGGTCAGATACTATATCAAAAGTCAATTCACCCCCTGAGTGGGCGAATGGACTTTTTCACCGCTGTTGTAGATAGCATGTGCAATCAGGAGCAGCTTTCTTGCCGCAGCGATTCGAGCGACCTTGTCTGGTTTACCCTGCTTTTCAACCGTTGGTAAAGTGCGCGTACGCTGGGGTTATAGCGAGCGGCAGACAATGTTGCTTGGTAGAACCGCTTCCTCAGCTCACGGTTTCCTCGCTTGCTGATCCGCGTCTTACCATGTACGGAGCTACCCGATTGGAATTGGATTGGATCGAGCCCTGGCAACGCAACAATTTGACTCCGAGTGGCTCCAGGATATTTATGGAACAGTGCCCATAAGGTGAGCACAGTGATCGGACCAATCCCGGGAATCGATAGCAGCGCGTCGAGTTGTCGCCTCGTCTATTCATCCTTTACTACGGTGCGTTGCTACCAGGTACGATTCCTCCTTGTGCCTCAGCGCGGTGAGCTCTCGGCGTTGCTGGATCGTTCTCCAACGCCTCATGCCTGGTAAGCAACACGCGCCTTATGTGCCACACGGTAGCACACGAGTCTTGCTTGAGCAAACTCGGATAGCGCATCGTGGCTTAATTCTCTTGCCTCACCGTATCCGCACTCAATCCCGTAACGATAAAGAAGCTCGGCGGCTGTGCTGTCTGTTTTCGATCTCTTGCGCCCAACCTGGCGAAGGTGCAGAATCACCCGCGGGTTCGGTTGATAACAGGAGATGTGCTTTGTTCGGCACAGCGTCTCCAGCTTGCGGGAGTAGGTACTCGTCGCCTCGAACACGATGAGCGCATCTACTGCTTTCGTCACGAACCGGTGAAACCCGGAGAGACCACGGATGTTGAGGAAGATACATTTACCCTTACCGTCATAGGTGACCAATTCTTGCTTACCCACATCCACTCCAAACCCACACCGGGATCTTCAAGGATCAATCGACTTATCGGATCGACGACGTCGCCACGATTATGGGAGCGATCAACTCCCTCAAGCTGTTCGCCGGGGATGCAGTCGATCAGGAAAAGGTGGGGGCGATCTTTGCCGGCTTCTTCGAGAGCGCGGTCGATTTGAGTGGTCTACAGCAATCAGTGCCACCGAAGACCGTTGCCAAGGGCCCATTTGAGCAGCGGCATCCTGACATCTATTACGGTTACCCGGGTATCCCCTATCCGCCGATGGCCGGCGGGGAGTACGGGATCGCTCCCGTGTTCGCGACCGAGGTCAGGTTCGATGGAGCGAAGTGGACCGTGACCGACGGTAAGTTCGACTCTGCCGGCGCGATGCACGCAGCAAACGAGTTCATCTGGTTCCACAACGACGAAGTAAACGGGTTTCCGCAGCCCCCGATAAAGTGCGGATAGCCTTAACCCGACATGGTGGACGGTTGCATCAGCCGTCCACCATTATCATTCCGTTAACAGCTGCAGCTTATCCGGATTTCTGATCACGAACTTTCCCCGTCTCCTTGTGACGATCCCTTCGCGGTTCAGTCGATTGAGCTCGGCCGTGGTTGTCTCCCGCGTCGAATCAATCAGCTCGGCGATATCACGGTGGGTAACCCTGACCTGGACTTGGATCCCGTCATCGACTTTCCGTCCGTATTTCTCTGCCAGCTTTAGGAGCGTACGGGCGAGTCGCGCGCGGACGTCGAGGAACAGGAGATCCGCCAGCCGGTTCTCCAGCTCTTGACGGTGGAGACCGACGATCTTGGCGATCCGCAGCGCGATCTGTGGGTGGAACTCGGCGAACCGGGCAAACCGCTCCCTCTCCACCCAGCAGAGCCACACGTCATCGAGGGCGGTAGCCTCGAACGGGCGCGCCTCCTCACCCATCGCCGCCATCACACCGAACGGCTTCCCGAGTCCGCACACCCGGATCGTCATCTTCTTCCCGCTGCGATCGCGATGGGAGAGTTTCACCCTTCCCATCTTTACAAAGTAAACGGCATCACTTTGGTCGCCGGGGAGGTAGATCGTCTCGCCCCGCTTGTATCTCGTGTCCTTCACCTCGCGGTTGAACACCGCCATCTCCTCTGGCGGCATCGCGGCCAGGAGGTTGAACCGGGCCAGGTACCAGAGCCGTTCTCGAGCCGTTGGGGGGCTCATTCCACGCAGTAGCTCATATGACGAGCGAACCCGGCTGCCTCGCCGCCGAGGATGACAAAGTCGTGGCGGTCCACCTCAGTATTCCGGTCGGAGGCCGAACTCGGCCGACTCGACCCATTCCCGCGGCCGATCAAAGTACTCGGCGAGGCTGCTCACGATCAGGTAATGGCCGAGCTCCTGCTTGGCGAGGAAGGAGAACAGCTCCCCCTCCTTCGGATCGGCCGCTGTTTTCCCCTTCTCCTCGTAGAACTTCTGCGTCGCCTGCTCGATCTCCATCGCTTGCTGTAGGATCTCACGCAGGGAAGCATCGGAGGAGATCGCATCCTTCCCGTCCTTCACAGCCCCCTCGACCAGTCCCTTCACCTCACTCAGCAGCGATGAAGAGGCAAGTTCTCCGTACTTTCCTGTTTTCATGTTCTTCAACGCGTCAGCGTGTCGGGTCTCCTCGGTTGCCAGAAGATCGAGGATTCGCTTTCCACTCGGGTCGGCGACCTTTTCCGCCGATTCGGTGTAGTAGATCCGGGCGCGATTCTCTAGTTCGATCGCATCATCAATGATCGTCATTCTTCCTCCTTTCTCTGATTTGTCACCAGGTTAGCGGCACGTAGCCGTCGCGAATTGCGTTAGAGATTGGAGCGCCGACGTATCCCACCTCGCATCCGAGCTCGGTCAGTAGCTCACTCACACTGTACTTATCGGAGCACCACTTACATGCAACCGGTGTTGTCCCCTCCGCGATGATTTCCTGTACCGACTCTCTCAGGTTGGGATCAGTGGCGACCGCGACCTCGGCCGGACCGAACAGATAAAGCTTGATGTTGTCCATCCAGCTGTTTTTGATCGCATTCAGGGTGTACATCAGCCCGATCTCAATGACCTTTGGGTCGCTGGAGGATAGTATCACTGCCAGCTTTGTGCTCATTTAGTCCTCCCTACCAGACTCCTCCCGCTCAGAAGTAGCTGAGATCAAGGTCCGCGCTCACCGCGTCGAGACGGGCGAGTTCATCCGGGGAGAGGGACCACTCGAGCGCGCCGGCGTTCTCCTCCACCTGCGCCGGTCGCTTTGCTCCCGGGATCGCAATGACGCCGTCCTGTTGTGTTACCCAGTGGAGCGCCACCTGAGCCGGCGTGGCACCGTGTTCCTTTCCGATCTCTCGCACCACATCGATCACCGGGAACACTTGTTCCAGGTTCTCCTCCCGAAATAGTGGGTTCTGCTGACGGATTTTGTCCGCCGGTAAGTGGTTGCGGTCGTACTTTCCGGTGAGGAGCCCTTGGGCGAGCGGGCTGTAGGCGATTACGGTGATCCCGTGCTCGCGGCAGTAGGGGAGGATCTCGTTCTCGATCTCCCGCTGCAGCAAGTTGTAGCGGACCTGGTTGGACACGATCCGACCCGAAAACGCGTCTTCGGCCGCGCGCAGGAGCGGGACCGGGAAGTTGCTCACCCCGACATAACCCACCTTCCCCTGCTCGACGAGCCTGGCCAGCCCAGCCATCGACTCGGAGAGCGGTACGTAGGAGTCGGGCCAGTGGATCTGGTAGAGGTCGATGTGGTCCGTGTTCAGGCGTCGGAGGCTCTCGTCACAGGCACGAACAAGATCGCGTGCGCGCAGGTGACGTGGAAGGACCTTGGTGGCAAGGACGACCCGATCGCGCCGCCCGGCGAGCGCCTTTCCCACGATCTCCTCGGAGCGACCGTCGCCGTACACTTCGGCGGTGTCGATCAGGTTGATCCCGAGGGCCAACGCCCTGTCCACCGTGGCGAGCGCCTCTTGTTCGGTGAAGTCTTGCCCGAACCCCCAGCCCTCGGTCCCAAACTGCCACGTCCCCAACCCGATTTTGGTGATCCTAAGATCGCTTGTTCCAAGTACAGTGTATTCCATGATTACCTCCTTTATTGGAACCGATTCCAGAATAGAACGTCGGTAAGCGGTTTTCTATCGCGTGGTCCCAGTTCAACCTCCCGATGCTTCTCCGATAGCCCCTCCGGATCGCCCGGCCGCCCAACGATAACGAGCGTGATCAGGACGTAGTCCGCCGGGATCCCGAGGAGTTCCTTCACTGCCGTGGGATTGAATCCGGCAATCGGGTGGGCGACGAGCCCCATCCCCGTTGCCTGAATCATCAGGTTCCCGACGGCCATCCCGCAGTCGAACAGATAGTAGTCACGCCGATCTGAAAGCTGGCAGTCGATATCCGGCTTAGAGGTTACGGCGATAATCGCTGGCGCTGGGGCGGTCCAGTAGTTTCCGCCCGGCATCGCTTCTTTTACCGCTGCCAAGGTCTCCGGATCGTCAATCGCGACGAACCGCCACGGCTGGTTGTTGAAGCACGACGGTGCCAGATGCGCCGCCTCGATCAGAGTCTGGATTTCCTCCCGAGATACGGGACTATCTGACAATGCCCTGCGTGCGCGCCGAGTGGCAATAACCGGATTGATCCATCGGTCAGATTCGTACAGCCCCCGCAGCGCTTCCAGCACCTCCTCCGGATGGCCGTCGACCTTCACCTTGTTCCACTCCGCCCGCACGATCCCCGCTCGATCGATCAGGAACGTCGAGCGCAGGATCCCGCCGTTTTCCTTGAGCGCTCCGAACGCGCGTGCCAGAGACTTGTCGGGGTCGGAGAGCATCGTTACCTTGAGCGATCTTGCCGCGACGAACCTCGCCTGTGTCTCAGGCTTGTCCGGGGAGATCCCGACGATGGCGGCGTCGAGCTGCTCGAACTCGGGCAGGAGATTCGTGAACCCCTCCGCCTCGCGCGTGCATCCGGGCGTGTTCGCCTTGGGGTAGAAGTAGAGGATGAGGTAGCGACCCGCATAACCCTTTCCCTCTCCCTCGTACAGTGATGGGGCAAATTCAGTTACCCGATGAAACAACCGCATGA
>WFSM01000141.1 GCA_015485945.1 Candidatus Bipolaricaulota bacterium
GTGGGGAGATCGGGACCATCCCCCATCTCGTCAACCTGACGCTCGGGGTGAGCAATACGGACAACTCAAGCTCAAGTTCGTTTCAGATCAACCTTGTCAATGAACCGCGCATCATGTGGTCATTGATTATCGCCAGCGACCTGCAGTCGATCGATACGGCCCTCAACCGGATCGGACAGGGTACGGTCACGGTTGACTACCAAATTCTCGGGGACGGGATGCCCAAGCCGCTTGAGCGCCACGATCTGTTCTTGAGTACCCAGGACGTTGCTGTCTACCCGGCGTGGCAGCTTGCCGCCATTGTCGATCTGTTGCAATACAATGATTTCCAGGCCCCGAAGATCACGAGTATCACCGCGTCGATGCAGGTGACGCGCAAGCTCAAGGCGATTCACATCAATCATCTCGCCCTGGACAAAAACACGTACGCCCCTGGTGACACGATCCACTACAAGCTGGATCTCCAGACCTATCAAGGGAAAGCGCAAACAATCACCGGCGAGTTAAAGATTCCATCCGATCTCAATCCTAATTTGGTCGATTATATCAGTGTGCGCGCGTACGGCGGGCCGCGGCCGCTGACAAGCGGTGAACAGCCGCGCGAATTTCACAGCCTGAGCGACCTGATCAACGCGATTGAGGACCTGCCGAGCTACGATACCCTGACCGTCGAATTATTCGCGCCTAACCCGTATTCTCCGTACACGAACGCGTTGCAGGGAGTCGCTAAGGTGCGCAAGCAGTTCACCGGTTATTTCCTATACGGCACCCGCGAAGCACAGGCGTTTCTGGAGGCGCCGGCGACCGGTGGGGGGACGCCCCAGACCCCGAGCAAGACGACGGTGAAAAAGAAGTAATGTTCAGCGTGGCCGAATGCGCCCGCATCGTCGGTGGGCGCGTGGTACGGGCACGGGCGGCGACGCCGACACGATTGATCCACGACTCGCGGCTTGTGCAGCCCGGTGACCTATTCGTTGCCATCAAAGGGGCGCGTGCGGACGGGCACGCCTACTTGGCGGCGGCGTTCGCCCACGGCGCGTGTGGGGCGCTCGTATCCCACGTGGATTCCATTCCGGACACCGCGTACAACCTGATCGTGGTCGACGATACCACCGCTGCTCTCACCCGCATTGCCGCGGCGTGGCGGGAGACGTTGCCCGGGACGATCGTCGGGATCACCGGCACGTGTGGCAAGACGACGACGAAGCACCTTCTCGGTCACCTTCTCGCCGGGGCGGCGTACGTTGCCCCGCACTCGTACAATACGGCGATCGGGGTTCCAATTGCGCTGTCGGCAATGACGCGGACGGCGCAGGTCGGGATCTTCGAGCTCGGAGCGAGCGCTCCGGGGGAGATTGTGCCGCTCGCCCGCCTGCTGCGGCCCAATATTGCGATCGTGACCATGGTCGGGCGCGGTCATCTCGCTGGGTTTGGCAGCGTGGATGCGGTGGCGGCGGAGAAGTGGGCGGTGGTGGATGCGCTTTCTCACGACGGGACGGCGGTTGTCAACATTGATTCCCCACCGCTGGCGGCGCGCGTCGCGGCCTGGCCCGGCAATGTTATTACCGTGGGTGTAGCTGCCGGTGCGGTTCGGGGGCGGATCATGCAATCTGTGCCCACTCTCATCCTGGAGACGGACCGCCTCCGGCTTGAGACGCGGCTCCTCGGCCGCCACAACGCGGTAAACGTCTTACTTGCGGCCGCAACTGCGTTACGGTTTGGAGTCTCCGCTGCTGATATCGAGGCGCGGATTAGGACGTTTTCCCCGCCGCCGCATCGGCTCAATCTTGTTCCCGCCCGGTTCGGGTACATCATCGATGACACCTACAACGCCAACCCCGACTCCACCACCGCCGCGCTGCACACCCTTGCTGAGTTCCCCGGGCGACGCAAGGCGTTTGTGTTCGGCGAGATGCGCGAACTGGGAGAAACCGCGCTCGGTTACCACCGCGAGATTATGGAGTTGGCACTCACTCTCGGCATTGTGCCGATCTACCCGGTGGGCGAGATGCCGCGCCGGGTTGCCCGCGAAACGGCGGTACACGCCCCGGAACAGATCGGCATCGTGCCCCGTGCAGACCTTCCCGCCCAGATTCAGCGCGATCTCACCGGGACGGATAATGTCCTGCTCGTTAAGGGATCGCATACACTGGAACTGGACGAGATGGTTGCCGCGCTCGTCGACCGTGGGATCCGTCAGAGCAGGTAGGAAGACACCGTTTCCTGTGGTGATTCAAGGTGGTGGACGATGCAGTGATGCTTAATTTCCTCCGGAGACGGAAACGGAGGAACGTTCATCTGCAACGTCTCGTCATCCTGTTCGAACCGGTAGTTCACCTGTACGCTTGCGTGGGATGGAGCGTCGCTGTGGGTGGCAGTTATCCGGCTGGCGAGCGTGATGATCTCGTGCACTTGCGCAGCTGTTTTTGTCGCCCAATTAGTGCGGACGAGTGTCATCGGCCCGCGGTAGGTGGGGAGGTAAACGCGTAAGTCCTGGGGGAGGAAGAAGTTCTGTAGCGCCCGTTTTTCCACTTCATCGGCAGCAAGGACGATTTTAACGTCGGGGGGGCGCTTGTAATAGAGGCGGAAATCGAGAAGGCGGAGCGAGTTCATCGTGAATGCTTCCTCAGTCAGCAGGTTCTCCAACCGGGGGCCGAATCCGGGGAACATGAGTTTGCACCGATGCGCGGAGTCGAACCAGTCAATCTCGGGAATCAGTCCGAGCTGCGATGCCAATTGGTTCAGGTAGTTCGGATCCGGGTGTTCCAGCCCGAGTAACAGGTTGCGATCGACCCACCCCATTCGTTCAGCATGCGTCTCCGGCAGCAGGCGCGCCGACAGTGGACGGAGGACAATTCCGGTGATTCCCAACGTCTCATCAATGCGCAGCAAATCACGTTGGGCGAGGCCGCTCGTTCCCACAATCTCCCCGGTGACGATGAAATCGGCATGGATCCGCTCCATGTAGCGAATTGCACGCGACAGAATGATCGTGCGACAGCTCAGACAGCTGCGGGTGAGGGAGAATTTGCCCTGCGGGGGAATGTTGGCGATACGTCGGTATTCCTTTTTGAGCGATTGGGTGCGGAAGCTTACTCCGGGCCATTCTGCCTTTATGAGCTCACGCAGCGGCGCATCTTCCCGGGAGAACGGGGAGCGGAAATGGAGGAGATGGAGTTCATCAACTCCAGGGGCGGCGGCAACTAGCCGCGTTGCCACTCGACTTGCCCGACTGCCGGAAAATAAAGAGAGCGCCCGCGCCACCGTCCGCTCCTACCGCCGCGGTTCGATCAAGCCGTAGTTGCCGTCGTGTCGGTGGTAGATGATATTTACTTCGTCAGTTTCGGCGTTTATGAACACGAGAAAATCCCGGTCGATTGCATCCAGTTGCAGCGCCGCCTCTTCCGGGGCCATCGGTTTGGGGAAGTACGTATCCGTACGCACGATCTCGCGGTGGTCCGTATCCGCATCGGCGGCAGCCGCGGTCCGATCCCCTTTATCCTTGACATCAGTGAGTTGGTCTTTGTACTTGACGAGTTGGCGCTTCAGCTTGTCGATGGCACGGTCGATTGACGTGTACATGTCGGGGGATTCCTCACGCGCTGTTATTACCTTGCGATTTACCAGGTGCGCGTGCATGTCGGCGACGTGTCTTTCCTTTTCCACCGCGAGAACCACGTCAACGCTCACGATGCGGTCAAAATAACGCTCGAGGTTGTTCGTCTTTTCGAGCACATAGTTGCGTAACGCATCGCTGGAACCCGCGTGTCGTTCAACGATCTTTACCTTCATGCCCCCTCCTTTTTCTGCGTCTCAGTTTAGCAGAAAACAGCGGATCAGTCAATAGGGAAAGGACAAAATAACAGTTGTCAAGATAGATATTTATAAAGCAATTAATGCACTATCGCCGCGGGCGAGAATGCGCGTCCGCAGCAATTGTATGATCGCGTGCAGCTCGCGGGGGCCGATATCCGGTTGGTACAACCCGAATTCGCGGGACACAAACGCCTTTAGGCTGCTGCGGTAATGGGTGCCGGTCGTGCGCCGCTCGCGTACCAGCAGGCCCATCTCCAAGAACTCCCGCGGTGGCGAGTTCTCGATTACTCCGCGGGCGCAGTCGGTCCACGCCGCAATTTGCTCGACGGAATAGGCGAGCGGGGCGTGCGCCACCAGGAACGCGAGGATGCGGCGTTCGAGCACCCCCCGGTGTGCCACCCGAGCCGCGATGCGGTCGATGTGACGTACCACCGCGGCGGGGAGGTGGCCGTCCCCCAGTGGTGGCGCTTGGTCGATGTCGATCACCGCGGTGGGGTCGGCATTCTCACTGTCGAGTTGATCGATCGGGCGCGGTGCTGGTGTCGTTGCCGGGCGCATGCCCGCGGGCGACTCGACGGAATGGACGATTGCCTTGGAGATCTGTTGCACGTCAGGCAAAGACGGGGGTGGGACCTCGACTTTGATGTATCCGAGGGTATGTGCGATCTCCTCCAGTTGCTCGATCTTCTTGTCGCGTTCGGCGAGCTTTGCCTCAAGGCGGGTGATCTTGTCCCTAAGCGTGTCGAGCCGTGTCTTTTTGCCCTTGCCCTGCTTGGCATGTTCAATTGCCTCAATAATCGATTGGCTCACCTGCTTGAGTTGCGGCGTGACCACCACCTCGAGTGACGGGGTAAATCCGGCGTGGAACGTTTCCCGCTCGCGTACGTAGATCGGCAGCACTGTATCACCGTTGACGTACACACAATCGCCGGTGGCGAGCGAGGTGATCAGCTCCTTCACTTCGCTCTTGCGCCACGGGAGGATCTCGGAGTAGACGCGCATGTCCGCCTCGTGCACCACGCGATGCAAAAACAGGATGCCGGCCTGGGACAGGACGTCTTTTTCCACCTTTGCCGACCGCTGTGAGACGATGATTGCCCCCAGACCACGTTTGCGCCCCCGCAGGGCGATGCGGGCGATCAACTCCTTGAGTTCCGTCTTTGTCCCCTGGGGGATGAACTCGTGCGCCTCCTCGATCCCGACGATGTACGGGCGGCGCAGCTTTCCCGCCAGGTTCCACAGCGCGGTTAAATACTCCTGCAGAAACGCGTTGCGCTCCTCGGACAGGAACCCGGACAGATCGAGGACAACGGGGACGTTCTTCTCCATGCTGATCGCGGCGATCTCTTCGGCGCAGTCGACGTCGACCTCGATCTCCACCCCATCGCCGGTTCCAACGACCAGCACCTCGAACTTTTCCTTGAGGCCGAAGTATTCACCATCAATATCGACGATCGACAGGGGATAATTGTGTTTGAGCAGTTCTTCGAAGATCACACCGGCGGTGTTCGATTTGCCCGAACCGCGGATTCCGAGGATGGCGATGCATTGGCCGATTACCTCTTCGAGATCCAGAGAGAGATCGGTACTGATGTTAAGCGGTGTTCGCATAGATGGTCCCGCCTTTCGTTGCGGATGAATTTTACGGGCTCAGTGTAGACCGGGCGGGGCCGTGCCCGCTAGCGCGGATGTCCCATGGACGTGTGGCCTTGTTCCGCTGTGGCGATCATGACGCGGGCAGCGGCGATTGCCTCATCCCGGGTTGTGATCTCGCCGGCAAGGATGCGGTCGTGCACGGCATTTAGGACTTCCCCTAGCAGCGGCCCCGGTTTGAGCCCAAGGTTGATCAGGGTGTGGCCGTCAATCAATTGCCGTGCCCGGTTGAGATTGCCAACGTGCTCGATGTGCTCGAGCACGCGGATGGTCTCCTGCAATACCGGCGCCCAGCCCGCGGCGTGGTGGGCACTCGCCTCGGAGTCGGCGATCAACACCTGGAGGAGGTCGAAGAACAGCGGGTAACGGCGACGCAATGATGGTTCTCCTCCTGCTTCCCCGGCAGTTAAGAACCTAACCTGTTTGCCGCGTCCCATCCGCGGGAACGCCGCGATTCGCATGTGGTTTTTGACAAGGTAGGCGAGACGGGATAGGTCGGCACGGCTCAAGCGAAGACGAGCCCCGATCTGCCTTGCCATTCGTTCCCCGATTGCCTCGTGTCCGCCCATATGGGTTCCGCCGCTGTGGATGAGGGCGTTCGGCTTTCCGATGTCGTGAATGAGGACAGCGAGCTTGACGATCGGATCGTGCACGAACCCATCGGCGGCCCGCACTGCGGCGATTGTGTGCACGTACACGTCACCCTCGGGATGGTATTCCTCCGGCTGCGGTACCCCTTTTAGCGCCTCAATTTCAGGGAGGATGTGGGGGAGAAGGCCAAATTGGTCGAGTAGTTCCAGCCCGCGTGCCGCTTGATCGGTTTTCAGAAGGCGCAACAGCTCGTCGCGGATCCGCTCCCACGATATCGCAGTGATGTGCGAAGCGTTTTCTGTGATCGCCGCCGCGGTGGCGGGATCGATATCACTTCCGATCTGGCATGCGAACCGGACCGCGCGCAGCATGCGCAGATAGTCATCGGCAAACCGGGCGCGCGGATCGCCGATCGCCCGGATTACGCGCGCGCGTAGGTCTTCAATCCCGCCGACGAGGTCGATCACCGTCCCGTCCACGGCGGCAGCGAGTCCGTTGACCGTGAGGTCGCGGCGATGCACGTCTCCGGCGAGATCGCGCACCAGCTCCACCTTACCCGGCCACCGCCCGTCGTAGTCGGCTTCGGTGCGAAACGTAGCCACCTCGTACTGACGCCCGTCGGGAGCAACGATCACCAGGACCCCGAACTCCTCCCCCACCCCGATGATCGGTCGGTCCGGAAACAGAACGCGAATCTCATCCGGGAGGGCGGAGGTGGCGATGTCGATTTCTTCCGGAACGAAGTCATCCCATCCTGCCCACTTCGCGAGCAGGGCGTCGCGTACTGCCCCGCCGATCAGGTAGGCGTCATGGCCTGCCTGCCACAGCCGGGACAGGATCTCCCGTGCAAACGGATGGGCAGCGAAAATCGGTTCAATATCGATGTGCTCATTCATCTCCGTGTGAGGATACCGGCGCGAGCGCGACATCCGCAAGGACGTTGTTCCGGTGGCCTGCACGGGATATCCTCATAAAACCATGTGTCGTATGCTCGCTGCGGTGAACGGGATTCCCGGGGAGCGGCTGATCGTGCCGTTCGCCCGGATGGCGCAGGGATGGAACGCGCTCCACGAGCTCAATCCTACTTTGGGAAAGTTTGATCACCCCGACGGGTGGGGAGCGGTGTACGTGGCTGCCGGCCGGTGGAAACGGGTGCGCAGCCCCGTTCCGTTTTGGGCCGATCCGACGGTTGCTGCCCTTCGGGATAAGATGGTGTTCCTCATCCACGCCCGGCGGGCGTCGGTCGGCGCCGTGACCGCGGCAAACGTGCATCCGTTCGTGGCAACGCGGTCGGACGAGACGTTCTATTTTTGTCACAACGGGACGATCCATGATCCAGCCATCGCCGCGTATCATGGGGACACTGACTCCGCCCGCTATTTTCACTATCTTCTCGACCGGTTCGATGCGCACGATCCTGAAGGTAGTCTGGCGCGGGCAGTGAGCGCGCTCACCGACTATTCTGCGGTTAATGCGTTTTTGCTCACCCCCGGGCAGCTGTGTGTCATCAATCGCTACAACCGCTATCCCCGCTACTACACGATGTACCGTTCAGGGTCCGTATTTTCCTCGGAGCCGCTCACTGAAATCGAGTCGAACTGGACCCCACTGGACACCGACACGGTGGTGTGCATCGAGCGGTGACTTACTTTTTCGGCGTGCGCTTCTTTGCCTCCTGAGCCGCAGAAGCGAGCATCTTCCACGCCCCGTCGCCGATGAACACGTATTGGGGCGCGGTGGAAGCAGGAGGTGCAGTGCGGACAAGGACTCGCCCCGGGAACTTGTCATTGAACACGGCGAGTTGGGTGAGTACGCTTGCCATGTCCTCCAGTGCGGGAACGCGGTACAGGAACAGGATGCGGTTGTAGGTAGCGTGGAGGAAGAAGTGCGGTCCCTGTTCTTTGATCTGGGGGCCGATCGTCGCAAAAACCCAGACCCAAACCGGATAAGCATCACTGGTCGCGGCGTATTTCTGGGTGAACGCGGTGAGCGGAACCGCGGATGCGGTCTGCACGTAATCGGCAGTATACGTGGCATAATAACCGGCGAGCTGTGTCACTTCCTTATCCGTTACCCCGGTCCAATCTATCGTGTGCGTTTCACCATTGGGAGTCTTGACGTTTACCCCGATTCCAGTGGGGAAAGAAAGCGGGGTGGTGTATGTGATCGTGCGCGTGTACGTGAGGTGATTTATGGTATCCGTTATCGTAATCGTCGCGCGGTAGGACTCACCGGGGACAGGAGTGATAAATGGTGATAACATGCTTACTGATTGAAAGTGGCCACACTGCTTGTCCGCTGGTTGGTGATCGTGCGCAAGCTGTTTTGCGCCGTGGTACACTTCCCAATTGATGTCAAGGGCGAGGCAACTTGGGATCGGGTTATACTTCAACACCAGATAGAACCCAACTTGGGTCGCGTGCGTGCGCGGATCGATGCGGAATTGGGGACCAGCACCCGTCTCCTTCCACGTCACCGCAGCGACTGCAGTAGCCGAGGTCAACAATGCCAGCAGGATTGCAATCGAAACGATATACTTTTTCATCAGTTCCTCCTTACGAGATAAATAATCCAGGGTAGCATAACCACGGGATAGTGACAACACGAGGGGCGAATAGATGACTACGCGAGGAATTGAATGGCTGAAGACAGCGGGGGCACGGTTCACTGTCCTCAGCTACCGTTCGGAAAAGACGGGGGCGGAATACGCCGCGCACGCTCTCGGGATCCCGGCGCGCGCAGTGGTGAAGAGCCTTGTATTCCACTTCGACTCCGGGTTCATGTTCGCATTGATTGACGGGGCCGGGCGGGTGAGTACGAAGAAACTAGCACGAGTATGCGGGTGTAAGCGCGTGTCCCCCGCGGCTCCGCACGACGCAGAGCGGGTCACTGGTTATCAGGTGGGCGGGATCGGGCCGTTCGGCGCACGCCGGACCATTCCCGTGTTTCTCGACGCCACGACCGCGACCGCCGATAGACTCGTCATCAACGCCGGGGCACGGGGAACGATGGTCGAGCTGGCAACCGTTGACCTGATTCATCTTACCAATGCCGTCGTGGCCGATATCCGCACCGGCGGATAGTGCATGCAGGTTGATCGCGTGCCGGTTTAAAGTTATACTTCCGTGAGTAATATTTGACTAACATTCACGATTAGAGCATGATCCGGATTTTCCCACACACGGGAGAAGGGGGTGGGTATGCCATTTTATCGCTACAAGTGTAAAAATTGTGGCTTCGAATTTAGAGTCTTGCAGCTTGACGGTGGCGGTGAACCCGTCAAATGTCCCAACTGCGGTGGTACGGAAGTGCAGCGCCTCCTCCCCCGTATCGGCGTGATTTACAAAGGTAACGGATATTACACGACAGAGTATCGGAAGAAAAAAGCGCCGGCCGTTTCGTCCGCTTCTTCCGGGTCGACCAAGGATACCGGCACCAGCAACAGCAGCAGCAACGATAAGTAACCATCGGCAAGGTAAAGTTTTATTAAGAGGTGAACCTATTGATCTCTGGGGATGACATTAAGCGGATAAAACTCCAGTTTGCCTCCCCCTCCGTGATGCTTAGCTGGTCCCACGGAGAGGTGACCGAATCGGAGACGATCAACTATCGTACTCACCGTCCGGAGCGGGGCGGATTGTACGCAGAGGAGATCTTCGGTCCGGAGAACGACTATGAGTGCGCGTGCGGCAAGTACAAGGGCAAGAAGTACGAAGGAATTACGTGTGAGAAGTGCGGCGTACTGGTGACCGATTCCTCGGTGCGGCGGGTGTTTATGGGACACATCACCCTCGCGAGTCCAGTCGTCCATTTTTGGTACCTGAAGGGGGTTTCGAGTCTGCTCAGCCGCCTCCTCGGAATGAAGAAAAAGGAGCTGCAGCGGATCGCGTACTACGAGACCGAGCCGCTCGAACAATCGCTTTACATCGTGACGTCATCCGACTGCAAGGAGATTCGCCCCGGAGAAACGATGTACACCGCTGAGGTGGATATCCTGTCAAGCGCGTTTCCATTCGCGGTGGAGCAAGCGTACTACGTGAGTGACGCCCCGGCGGTGGTTGCGGATGAGGCGGGCAAGGTTACGATCGAAGAGCGTAAACTGAAGAACGGTGAGCATTTCCGCGCCGTGGTCATTGGTTCGCAGGAATATCCGATCGTCGGAGACGTGGAGTTGCTGGTGGAGGACGGCGACGAGGTGGAGAAGGATGCGGTAATTGCCGAGCGGCCGTTGGATGAGGTGTGTTCGCATACCGCGTACCAGATGCTCGTCGATCGCTACGGTCCGGCGGTACAGGGAGAACCGATCGATCAGGAAGTGTTGGACAGCCTTGTGTTCCTCGTTACGCAGGTCAAGGATCCGGCGGTGCCGCTCATCCCAGGCGATCGACTGAACCGGTTGGAGAAACGGGCGTATGAGCGCATCCATCCCAACGGGTTTGTGGCGATGACCGGCGCTGCTGGGATTAAGGGGCTGCTTGCTACGTTAAACCTGGATGAGATGCATCGCGATCTCACTGTTAGGATCCGCAAAGAGACATCGGCGGGAAACCGGCGCCGGTTGATCAAACAGCTCGAGGTCGTCGATCAGCTGCGTGCGTCGAGTAACGACCCGCAGGACATGATCCTTGAAGTGATCCCTGTCCTTCCCCCCGCGTTGCGGCCGATGATCCAACTCGAAGGGGGCAAGTTCGCCACCACCGATCTCAACGACTTGTACCGTCGTATCATCAACCGCAATAACCGCTTGAAGAAGCTGATCGATATGGGAGCGCCGGAGGTGATCCTGCGCAATGAACGGCGGATGCTTCAGGAAGCGGTCGACGCGTTGATTCACAACGAGAAGAAGGAGAGCCCGATCAAGGGGCGGGATAACCGTCCGCTCAAGTCACTGTCCGAGCGCATCCATGGTAAGCACGGACGCCTGCGTCGCAACCTGCTTGGACGCCGCGTCGACTACTCGGGTCGTGCGGTGATCGTGGTTGACCCGAAGCTGAAGCTATCCCAGTGCGGCATCCCAAAGAAGATGGCATTGGAGCTGTTTAAACCATTTATCTTGCACTATCTGGAGACAATTACGTTCTCCGACTTTGATGAGATTAAGAACAAGGCCCTGCGCGGCGAGATGCCGGAAGTGTGGGACATCCTGGAGAAGCTCGTCAAGGACCACCCGGTGCTGCTCAATCGTGCTCCCACTCTGCACCGGCTGTCGATTCAGGCGTTTGAGCCAGTGCTCGTGGACGGAGACGCAATTCACATCCATCCGTTCGTGTGTCCGCCGTACAATGCTGATTTCGACGGTGATCAGATGGCGGTTCATCTCCCGCTGTCCCCAGAGGCGATTAACGAGGCGCGCGAGCTGATGGCAGCACCGCGTAATATTCTATCGCCGGCGAATGGGGAGCCGCTCAGCGTTCCCACCCAAGATCCGATCTTTGCGTACTACTACCTCACCCTGCTCGATGAAGAGGGGAAGGGCGCGGGCAAGGCGTTCCGCGACATAAACGAGGCAACCCGCGCGTATGAGGAAGGGTACCTCGACCTACACGCCCCGGTGAAGATCCGTATCGATGGCAAGGTGCTTGATACCACCCTCGGCCGTGCTGAATTGAACCGGGTGCTGCCTGCGGAGATCCGCGACTACGGTAAGGTATTCGACCGCCGTGTTATCAAACATGTTCTCACTGAGTGTTATAACTTGTTTGGATGGGCCCGCACCGCTGAGCTCCTTGACAGTTTGAAGGAAGTCGGGTTTAAGTACGCGACCCAGGCGGGGTTGACGATCTCAATCACTGACTGCCTCATCCCGCCGGAGAAGGATGGGATTATCAAGCAGTCTTACGCTGCGGTCCGCCGCATCAATAAGATGTACGAACTCGGGCTTGCCACCGATGATGAACGCCGGCGCGCGGTGATCCGCATTTGGCGCCGCACGGTTGACGAGGTGGAGAAGGCGACGATGGACAACCTCCGCCGTCACAAGTTCAACCCGGTGTACGGGATGGTTACCTCGGGGGCGCGCGGTGGTCCGGACCAGGTAAAACAGCTGTCTGGAATGCGTGGACCGATGGCAGGACCATCCGGCGAGATCATCGAGATGCCGGTTATCTCCAACTTTCGCGAGGGGTTGGACATGATGGAATACTTCATCTCCACCCACGGCGGGCGTAAGGGCGCAGCCGATACCGCGCTCAAGACCGCGGATTCCGGCTATCTCACGCGCCGGTTGGTCGACGCCACGTCGGACACGATCGTTCAGGAACACGATTGCGGAACCGCGCAGGGGATCGACATCGATCCGTTGCGGTTCTCTCAATATGAGGTGATGGAACCGATCGAGGACCGCATCTACGGCCGGGTGGCGAGCCAGCCGATCGTCGATCCCAGCACGGGCGAGATTCTCGTCGACACCAATCAGTGGATTACCCGCGAGATGGCGCATTACATTGGCAGTCTCGAGGTTACGCTGCCGCTGGGGGATAAAAAAGAGGCACAGCGCCTGATTGGCACGAAGAGCGTGGATGAGGTGCACGATTCCACGACCGGTCAGGTGGTTGTGAAACAGGATGAGGTGATTACTTCGCACCTGCTCGATCTGTTGCGAACAGCTAGTGTCACCGAGATTAAGGTACGTCCGCGGATCGTGATTCGTTCGCCGATGACATGCGAGACCAAGGGTGGAGTGTGTCAGCTGTGCTACGGCTACGACATGAGCAACCACAAACCGGTCCAGTTGGGCACGGCTGTTGGGGTGATTGCTGCTCAATCGGTCGGCGAGCCCGGTACCCAGCTCACGATGCGGACGTTCCACACCGGCGGCGTTGCCGGAGAGGATATCACGCAGGGGCTGCCGCGTGCCGAGGAGCTGTTCGAAGCGCGCAAAACAATGAAGAGCGGTCAGGCTGGAATCTCCCCGCTGGACGGGCACGTCACCGCTGTCACCCCAACGGCGGCGGGTAAGGACCAAATTGAGATCACAAGCGAGCCACGCACCATCGTGTTACCGTCGCGATTATCAGCCGCTCAACCGGGAGAAGAAGTGGGCAGCGTGGTGGAGTTGCTCAATGCCGGTAGCCCGTGTGCCGGTGAGGTGTACCTGTTGACCGGTACCGGTGATCGCGAGGAGATGTTTGTGATCGATACTGCGTCCGGCGATCGCTCGTACCTGCGTCCGGTAAACGCCGTTCCGTGCGTTCAGGACGGGGATACGGTCAATGAAGGGGATCCGCTTACTGAACGGTTCAATATTGACCCGATCGTAGCGGACAAGCCGGGGATTATCCGGGTGCCCGAGAGCAAGGAACGGACGTTCGAGTTCGTGGCCGACGACGGAACGGTGGAAGCGTACGAAATCCCATACGGGGCACGGCTGCTCGTTGAGCCCGGGGCTAAGGTCAAGGAGGGCGATGCGCTCACTTCGCGGTCGAAACCGGTCTTCATCGCCGCTGAGGCTGAAGGTACAGTGCTTCTCCTGCCTGATCGCATTATTGTGTATAACCCCCAGGGTCGCGCCATTCGGTTCCCGCTTACTTCTGACATTTCTCCAACCAAAGGTCACGGAGAGGCAGTGCGGGAGGGAGAGGCGCTCGTCCGGTTGGAGGCGTCCCACGTGGGAAGTGCAGTGGTTGATGCTGTTGAAGAGGAAGGGGAGTTCACCCGAGTCCACGTGCGCTACAAGAGCGTGGTTGAGACCGATCAGGCGGTTACGGTACATATCGGAGACAAAGTGAAGAAAGGGGATCTTCTCACTAAAGGAGTGGTGGCTCCGCATACCTTGCTTGATTCTGCCGGAGTGAATAAAACCCGCGAGTACTTGCTTACTGAGATCCATAAGGTATACAAGACCCAGGGAGTGGACATCAACGACAAGCACCTGGAAGTGATTATCCGCCAGATTCTGAATAACGTGCGGATCGTAGAGCGAGGGGACTCCCGGTTCTTGCTTGGCGATCTTATTCCGCTCGAGGAATTCCAGGGGGAAATTAGCGAGTTGTCACGGTGGAATGAACAAGCGCGCCAGCAGCAGCGGGAGGCGCTGGGAGCTGAAATCGCCGAGGATGTTATCTCCAAGGGGCATTTGATTGGACAGGCGGGAACGCTACTTACAGTGGAAGCCATCCGCGCCGCTGCCCGTGCCGGCATTGAGGTGATCAGGGTGCGGCAAGGCGACGAAGTTATCGAGGTACCGATACTGGAAAAGCAGCTTCCTGTGGGGGAACGCGAGCTTCTCCGTATCTCCAAGGCGGCATTGCAGACGAAGGGATGGCTGTCGGCGGCGTCATTCCAGCGCACGACCAAGGTTCTTGCCGAGGCCGCACTGCGGGGAGAGGCGGACGAACTAGATGGGCTCAAACCGAGCATCATCGTGGGGAAGCGTATTCCCGCTGGGACTGGATTCCCATTGGAGGAAGTGCCCGACCAGCAGGTGGTGCCGGCGGCCGAAGCGGCTACGGATACCAACTTGACAGAATCCACGGACTGACCTAAAATTCATGGCAAATTTGGAGTGTGATTATGCCGACGATTAATCAGCTTATCAGAATGGGGCGCAAGCCGAAGGGAAAGAAAAGCAAGGCACCAGCGCTTTCCTCCTGCCCACAGCGGCGGGGAGTGTGCACGCGTGTGTACACACGGACGCCGAAGAAGCCGAATTCCGCACTGCGGAAAGTAGCACGCGTCCGATTGAGTAATGGGAAGGAAGTTACGGCGTACATTGGTGGCGAAGGGCACAATCTGCAGGAGCACTCGATGGTGATGGTGCGCGGCGGGCGTGTCAAGGACCTTCCTGGGGTCCGCTACCACATCATCCGCGGTACGATGGACTCCGAGGGTGTGGAAGGGCGTCGTCAAGGACGATCCAAGTACGGGACGAAGAAGGGGAGCTAGGATGCAGATACCGGGCCGTGATGTCAAACCGGACATCAAATACAACAGTAAGCTCCTGTCTAAGCTGGTTAACTATGTGATGCTGGATGGCAAGAAGTCCATTGCCGAACGGGTCGTCTATGACGCCCTCGCCCGTATTGAAAAGCGCAGCGACACGCCTTCACTTGAGGTATTGAATACCGCGATTGCCAATTGTTCTCCACGGCTTGAGGTGCGTACCCGTCGTGTCGGTGGTGCCAACTATCAAGTGCCGTACGAGGTCCCGCCTGATCGCCAGACGGCGCTCGCGTTGCGGTGGATCATCAAGGCGGCGCGCGAGCGCGGTGAGCACACGATGGCGGAGCGCCTTGCTGCCGAGCTGATTAACGCCGCGAATAAGGAAGGCAAGGCGTACGGTAAACGCCTGGAGGCACACCGGATGGCCGAGGCGAACCGCGCGTTCGCTCACTACCGCTGGTAACCCTCAGTTTCTGACATGTCGGACGCCGATCGTGTGGGCTTGGACAAGGTCCGCAATATCGGGATCATTGCTCACATCGACGCCGGCAAGACGACGACCACCGAGCGGATCCTTTATTACACCGGCCGCACCCACAAGATGGGCGAGGTCCACGAAGGGGACACCGAAATGGACTGGATGCGGCAGGAACGGGAGCGGGGAATTACCATCACTTCCGCCGCCACCACCTGTCCGTGGAAGGGCCACCGCATCAACATCATCGATACTCCGGGGCATGTCGATTTCACCGCCGAGGTGGAGCGCTCATTGCGCGTCCTTGACGGTGGGATCGTTATTTTTTCAGGGGTGGAAATGGTGGAATCCCAATCCGAAGCGGTGTGGCATCAGGCCGACCGCTACGGGATTCCCCGGGTTGCATTCGTTAACAAACTCGATCGTGCTGAGGCGGACTACTTCGGCACCCTGGAAATGATTGCGTCGCGGCTGGGAGGAATGACGGTTCCCCTCCAGATTCCATACCGCGACGACGATCGCCATCTCGTGGGGATGGTTGACCTCATTGAAATCAAGCTGATCGTGTGGGATCAGGAGTCCAAGGGGAAGGAATTTGAGCTCCGTCCAATCCCGAAAATTCTTGCGAAAGATGTCGCTCGCTGGCATGAACACGCGATCGAACGGGTGGCGGAGTACGACGACCGTGTGATGGAGTCCTACTTAGAGAGCGGAGATGTCGCCCCCGAGTTGTTTTATGCTGGGCTGCGACGTGGGTGTATCGAACACCGATTGATTCCGGTCCTCGGCGGGGCGGCGTTTCAGAACCAGGGAGTACAGCCCCTGCTGGACGCGGTCGTGCGCTACCTCCCGTCTCCGCTTGACGTACCGCCGGTCACAGGGGTGGACGGTGAGGGGACGCGACGCCCCGATCCGGACGAACGGTTAGCTGCATTGGCGTTCAAGGTGGTCACCGACCGCTACGCCGGCAGGCTTGTGTTCATCCGCGTTTACGCCGGCACGGTCAAGGTGGGGACGGCGATCCTCAATTCATCTACCGGCAAGAAATTGCGTCTCACCAAGATCTTTCGTATGCACGCTGATAAACGAACGCCGCTTGACGCTGCGGTCGCTGGTGACATCGTAGCGGTTGTCGGTTCCGGACAAATCAGTACTGGAGACACGCTGTGTGACCCCAACGCGCGGATTCTTCTCGAGAAGATTCAGTTTCCCGAACCAGTGGTTTTCGTGGCGGTGGAGCCACGCACCGAGGCGGAGCAAGACGCCCTCGATGGCGGGTTGCGCAAGCTCGCCGCTGAGGACCCTACATTTCGAGTCTCCGTTGATGAAACGACGAACCAGACGATTATCGCTGGGATGGGAGAGCTGCACCTCGAAGTCCTCATCCGGCGGTTGCGTGAAGAGCTGGGAGTGCAGGCGCTGGTTGGTCCGCCTCAGGTTGCCTATCGCGAGACTCTGCGGGCTCCGATTGAAGTGGAGGAGCGGTTTGAACGCCAAGCCGCTGGACGCGGCCAGTACGCTCACGTGATTATCCGGTTTGAACCACTCCCGCGCGGAAGCGGTTTTCGGTTCGCTGACGCGGTTAAAAGCGACGTGATCCCGAAGGAATATCGCGCTGTTGTGGAGACAACTCTCCGGGAGACGTTGACAAACGGCCCCCTTGCCGGTTATCCTTTGGTGGACGTCGGGGCTACCCTAGTTGGTGGGTCCTTTCACCCGGTTGATTCCTCGGAGCTTGCCTTCCGCGCAGCGGCCGCTGGTGCACTCCATAAGGCGTATGAAGAGGGGATTTTTGACCTTCTTGAGCCGATTATGGAGGGGGAGGTGATTACCCCCGGGGAGTATTTGGGTGAGGTAATGGAGGATCTTTCGCGCCGACGCGGGGAGATCCGCGAGCTCAAGGCGCGGGGAACGGTGCAGATTATTTTTGTCGCCGTTCCATTGGCGGAGACATTCGGGTATGCGACGCAGTTGCGTTCGCTCACACAGGGGAGAGCAAGCTACACCCTGCAGGTGGCGCGGTACGAGGTCGTCCCCGAGAAGTTGAAGAAAGAAATTATAAGACGTAGAGGTTATTAGCTATGGCAAGAGAGAAGATCAGGATTAAGTTGCGGGGCTACGATCACGAGCTGGTGGATAGTTCTGTCCGCAAGATCGTGGAAGCGGCAAAGGAGACGCGGGCCAAGATTGCAGGGCCGATTCCGCTTCCAACACAGCGGCGAATTTACACGGTTCTGCGTTCCCCGCACATCGACAAGCGGTCAATGGAACACTTCGAACGGAGACTCTACACCCGCTTGCTCGACATCAAGGAGCCGACCTCGGAGACGATCAACGCCCTGATGGATATTGAGCTCCCCACCGGGATCGATATCGAGATCAAGCTATAGCCACGGAGGTTGAGGATGGCTCTAGGGATATTAGCGCGTAAAGTAGGAATGACACAGGTGTTTGTCGACAACCGTGCCGTTGGCGCAACGGTCATCGCCGCACCGCCGTGTACGGTGGTACGGGTGAAGACGGTGGATACTGACGGGTACAACGCCCTCCAACTCGGCTACGAGGAGATTCCCGAACGCAAGGCGACAAAACCACTTATTGGGCACTTCAAAACGGCGGGCGTGGCGCCACACCGGCACTTGTTTGAGGTGCGCGTTGACGATCCATCCACGTACAGCGTGGGGGACAAAATTGGTGTTGATCTGTTCGCCGCAGGGGACAAGATCGATGTCACCGGCGCGTCGCGCGGGCTTGGGTTTCAGGGAGTTATTAAACGCTGGAACTTCGCGGGTGGGCCGAAAACACACGGGTCTAATTTTCACCGCCGTCCGGGGTCAGTTGGACAGTGTGTCGAGCCGGGCCGGGTTGTAAAGGGACGTAAGCTTCCGGGACACATGGGGAACCGCCAAGTGACGGTAAAGCGGATGCGCGTGCTCAAAGTCGATCCGGAGCGAAGCATGATCGTTCTCCTTGGCTCGACGCCCGGGGCACGGGGAACGTTGCTTAAGTTGAGGAAGAACAATGGTTGAAGCAAAACTGTATTCATTTGATGATGAAACCGCTGCGCCGCAAACGGTCGAACTCGATGCCGTGATCTTCGCTGCGCCGGTGAACGCCGATCTCCTGTACCGCACGGTGCGGATGCAGCTTCTGAATCGGCGTCAAGGAACTCATTCCACTAAGACGCGCGGCGAGGCGCACGGCGGGGGAAGCAAGCCGTGGCGACAAAAGGGAACGGGGCGTGCCCGCGCCGGATCGCGCCGGTCACCGGTATGGGTCGGAGGCGGAACGGTGTTCGGACCGAAGCCGCGTTCGTATGAAACCAAACTTCCGAAAAAGATGAAAAAGGCGGCCCTGGCGGCCGCCCTGTCCGATCGCGCCGGGGACAGCAAAATCGTTTTGCTCGACCGCGCTGGATTTTCCGAGCCCAAAACGAAACACGCGATTGCACTCCTGAATCGGCTGGAAATGACAGGTTCCACCCTGGTGGTAGTCGGGAAGAGCGAGTATAATACCTCCGTCAGAAAGTCCTTCTCCAACCTTCCGCGCGTGAAGTGCCTGGGAGCGCCGGGGTTGAACGTATACGATATTTTACGTCACGAAGGGCTCGTTTTGACTTTAGGGGCAATTGAGGAGTTGAAGGCGAGGTTTAATCATGGTTAAACTACGACATGCTGAAGATGTGGTCATTTCTCCACTCTTAACTGAAGAGACCTGGGCGCGGATGGCGGACAATAAATACGCGTTTCGGGTGGCACTGGGTGCAAATAAAGTGCAGATACGAAAGGCAATTGAAGAGTTGTTTAAGGTCAAGGTGGAGAAGGTATGGACAGCGAATATGTCGGGTAAGCCGCGCCGGGAGCGGTTGAATCAGCTGCATGGCCGCACAGCACACTGGCGCAAAGCGGTCGTTCGCCTCGCTCCTGGCAATCGGATCGACATAATGGGAGGCTAGACGGATGGCGCTTAAGAGATTTAAACCGACTTCACCCGGACTCCGACATGCGGAGTGGCCTGATTATTCGGTGCTAACTCCGGTTAAGCCGGAGAAATCCCTGCTGCGGCCGTTGCCCAAAAGTGGCGGGCGTAACAATCAGGGACGGATCACGTCCCGGTTCCGCGGCGGCGGGAATAAGCGGATGTATCGGGTGATCGATTTCACGCGCGATAAGGAAGGGATTCCGGCGCGTGTCGTTACCCGTGAGTATGATCCTAACCGATCGGCGTGGATTACCCTCCTTCATTATGTCGACGGTGAGAAGCGGTACATTCTCTCGCCGGTGTCGCTCGAGATCGGGGCGACCGTTGAGGCGGGTGAGAATGCCGAGGTGCGTGTAGGAAATGCGATGCCGATCCGCCGGATTCCCCTCGGCGCTACGATTCACAACTTGGAGCTCTCTCCGGGAAGTGGGGGAAAAGTGGCGCGGGCAGCTGGAACCTCGGCCAAGCTGATTGGAAAAGAGGGGGGACGAGCGCACATCCGCATGCCGTCGGGCGAAGTGCGGATATTTAGTGTTGAATGTCGCGCGACAATCGGCGCCGTTGGAAACCCCGATCACAAGAACGTGAAGCACGGCAAGGCGGGACGGGTGCGCCACCTTGGCCGCAAGCCGCATGTACGCGGAGTAGCGATGAATCCGGTCGATCATCCCCACGGCGGTGGCGAGGGGCGAGCTCGTGTCGGGCGTCCCCAGGTATCCCCGACCGGTAAACTGGCTAAGGGCGGCCGCACACGCAAGAAGCGTAAGGCGTCGAGCGCCCTAATTGTGCGGCGTGCTGGTAAGGGGAGGAGATAGGAGATGCCAAGATCAACGAATAAGGGTCCGTACGTGAAGGAGAGCCTGCTCAAAAAAGTGCAGCGGGCCAAGCGTGGGGAGCTGAGCGAGATCAAGACGTGGTCGCGGGCCTCGATGATCACCCCGGAAATGGTCGGGTTGACGATCAAGGTTCATAACGGGAAGGTGCACGTGCCGGTGTATATCGTGGAGAATATGGTCGGGCATAAACTGGGAGAATTTGCTCCCACTCGCACTTTCCGCGGTCATGGCGGGATGAAGAAGAAGCGGGCTCCGGGCCTGACATAGGAAGAAAATCATGGAGACAAGAGCGGTAACGAAATATGTGCGGATGTCGCCGCGTAAGGCACGGCTGTTAATCGACACCATCCGTGGCAAGAACGTAAACGAAGCGTTGGAGATTGTGGCGCTGTCTAACCGTAAGGCGGCGCGGCCGATCCGTAAGACGTTGGAATCGGCGATTGCCAATGCGGAGAACAACTACAACGTTGACGTGGACGAGTTGGTTGTGGTCAAGGCAACGGTGGATATGGGCCGACCGCTCAAACGCCTGCTTCCGCGGGCGATGGGGCGCGGAGATATCATCCGTCATCCGACGAGCCACATCACAATCGTGGTCGGCGATAACAAGGGGGAGTAATGGGGCAGAAGGTTCATCCGATTGGATTTAGAGTCGGGGTAACCAGGAAATGGGTGTCCAACTGGTATAATCCTAAGCTTGCCCCGTTGTATATCGCCGAGGATAAGAAGATTCGCGATCTTATCTTCGCGCGTTATCGCCGCGCCGCGGTCGCCGAGGTGAATATCGAGCGGCCGAAGGACGACCGCGTGTCGATCGTTATTCGCTCTGCCCGGCCCGGAATTTTGATTGGGCGGGGAGGAACAGAGATTCAAGGACTGCAGGCGGTGCTGGAACAGCTCACGCACAAAAAGGTGAAGATCTCGATTCAGGAAATCGAGCGGCCGGATTTGGAGGCAACGCTTGTAGCGCAGGACGTGACAATGCAGATTGAGGCACGTATAGCACCCGCGCGTGCGATGAAAGAAGTGATTCGCCGTGTGATGGGAGCTGGCGCCGAGGGTGTGAAGATCAAGGTAAGCGGCCGGCTTGGCGGAGCAGAAATCGCCCGATCGATCACGATGATGGAAGGGCGAGTGCCGCTGCAGACAATCCGTGCCGATATCGACTACGGGTTTACCGAGGCGCACACCAAATACGGGAACATCGGTGTCAAGGCGTGGGTGTTCCGGGGCGAGCATGCGCCCAAGGGAGCGCGTGGAGAGGACGAGGTGAGATAAGATGCCGCTTCTATTTCCCAAACGGACGAAGTACAGAAAGATGCATCGCGGTAGGATGAAGGGGAAAGCGACGCGCGGAAGTGAGGTCGTGTTTGGCGACTACGGCATTCAGGCCATGGCACCGGCGTGGATCACCGGTCAACAGATCGAGGCATGCCGGACTACGATTGCTCGCAAGACCCACCGCGACGCCAAAATCTGGATCCGCATCTTCCCGGATAAGTCGGTCACCAAACATCCGGCGGAAGCACGGATGGGGAAAGGCAAGGGACCGGTTGATCACTGGGTAGCGGTGGTAAAACCAGGGCGGATAATGTTTGAGATCGCCGGGGTAAAAGAGCACGAAGCAAAGCGCCTGCATGAGCTTGTCAGTCATAAGTTGCCTATCCCCACGCGATTGAAGCGGAAGACTGTTCTGGGGGGAGAGGTATGAAGCCGGAAGAGCTGCGCGAGATGACGTTAGAGGAACTGGAGCAGAAAGAACACGAGTTCAAGCGTAAGTTGTTCAATCTCCGGTTTCAGAAGGCGACCGGGGAGTTGGATAACACTGCCGAAATGAAAAAAGCGCGGCAGGACATCGCTCGCGTGCTCACGATCGCACAGGGAAAGCGGAAGGCGATGAAAAAATGAAGAAGGTAAAAATCGGACGGGTCGTGAGCGACAAGATGGATAAAACGATCGTTGTGCGCGTGGAAGAGGTGCGGTTGCATCCGCGGTATCGCAAGCATATCCGCCGCCATTTTAAGTTCTACGCACACGACCCGACCGGCGCCGCTGGGGTGGGCGACCTCGTG
This sequence comes from Candidatus Bipolaricaulota bacterium, assembly GCA_015485945.1. Classification (GTDB taxonomy): domain Bacteria; phylum Bipolaricaulota; class Bipolaricaulia; order UBA7950; family UBA9294; genus S016-54. Next base: position 22,305 of record WFSM01000141.1, read on the forward strand.
AGGATCGAGGAGTCCCGTCCGTTGAGTCGCCTGAAGCGGTGGCGGGTGAAAGAGATTATTGAGAAAGCGGAGGCGTAACCGTGATTCAGATGCAGACTATGCTGAAGGTGGCGGATAACTCCGGGGCGAAGCAGGTCCGCTGCATCAACATCCTCGGGCCGTCGAACCGCCGCCGCGGCGAGATTGGAGATATTGTAATTGGATCGGTACGCAAGCGTCTGCCGACGAGTGACATCGAAAAAGGGCAGATCGTACGTGGGGTGATTGTGCGCACCCGCAGTCCGTATCGTCGAAAGGACGGGACATACATTCGCTTCGACGATAACGCGATTGTGCTCATCAACA
>WFSM01000142.1 GCA_015485945.1 Candidatus Bipolaricaulota bacterium
CGCCGTGGCGGATACCCTGAAGGAGGGTTCACGCGAGGCGGTGCAAGCGTTGAAGCAGCTGGGACTTGAGGTGCTGATGATTACCGGAGATAACCGCCAGACTGCGGAGGCGATCGCCCGGCAGATCGGAATCGATCATGCCTTGGCCGAGGTCCTCCCCCAGGAGAAGGCCGCCAAGATCAAGCGGTTCCAGGCGGGGGGAAAACGAGTGGCAATGGTCGGGGACGGGATCAACGATGCTCCCGCCTTAGCCCAAGCAGATATCGGCATCGCCATTGGAACGGGGACGGATGTGGCGATGGAAGCCGCTGACATCACCCTGATCAGCGGGGACCTCAGCGGCGTGGTCACCGCAATCGCCCTCTCCCGCGCCACGATCAGGAACATCAAGCAGAGCCTGTTCTGGGCGTTTTTCTACAATACCGTTCTGATCCCGGTGGCTGCCGGGGTACTGTATCCGTTCTTCGGGATTCTGCTCAGCCCAATATTCGCCGCGGTGGCGATGGGTGCGTCCTCGGTGACTGTGGTGAGCAACGCCCTGAGGTTGAAGCGGTTCAGACCGCCGCTAGAGATAACTTCAAATAAAAGGAGGTGAGATAAAATGGCCGATAAGGTGAAGGATCCCGTTTGTGGAATGGAGCTCGACAAGGACGAAGCTGCAGCCACTAGCGAATACATGGGAACAACCTATTACTTCTGCTCCGCTTCGTGTAAGGCGAGCTTTGATAGGGAGCCCGCGAAATACGCGAAGTCCAGCAAGCGCGGGTGCTGTCAGTGAACTAATCTAGCCGGGTCGCAACGGGCCCGGCTCCAGTGTAGACTAAGCTGGTTCGATTTGCGCCCATGGCTGTGGATTCCACTCGTTGCGCATCGGGAAGGAGTTGTATGAATATCAATCGCGCGTGGCTCCGACCACTGCTGTACTTCGTCGGCGTAGTCGGCCCAGGATTAGTGGTCATGCTTGCTGATACCGATGCCGGCAGCGTGATCACCGCAGCCCAGAGTGGCGCGGAATGGGGGTACCGGCTCCTCCTGCTGCAATTGGTGCTTATCCCCATCCTGTACGTAGTGCAAGAGTTAACCGTGCGCCTAGGCTTGATGACTGGCAAAGGACACGGTAAGCTGATCCTCGACCACTTTGGCCGCGGTTGGGCCTGGTTTGCAATGGCTACTCTCACCCTGGCTAGCCTGGGGGCGTTGGTGACTGAATTCGCGGGTGTGGCTGGGGTGGGGTTATTGTTCGGAATACCGGTATGGATCAGCGTTGGGTCGGCAGTAGCCTTCCTCGCTATAGTAGCATGGACAGGCTCATATCGTTCCGTGGAACGAATCGCAATTATGGTGGGCAGCTTTGAACTGGCATTCCTGGTGGTGGCCTTGTGGGTTAAACCCGACCCCGCTGCAATCGGGGCTGGCCTTATCCAAATACCGTGGCGCGACCACAGTTATCTCTACCTCGCCGCTGCTAATATCGGGGCGGTTATTATGCCGTGGATGATTTTCTATCAGCAGTCCGCGGTCGTAGATAAGGGACTCAAACCGCGTGATTTAAGCGCAGCACGTTGGGATACCGCCTTGGGCTCAGTGCTCACTCAGGTGGTAATGATCGCCGTCCTGGTCGCTGCCGCTGCCACCATTGGGCGGAGTCACCCTGGAGTGCCCCTGACGACGGTACAGCAAATTACCCACGCTCTTACACCTTTCCTTGGGGAAACGTTCGGGGTGTTGATTTTCAGTTTAGGGATCATTGGGGCGGGAATGGTAGCCGCCATCGTCGTCTCGCTTGCAGTGGCGTGGGGATTGGGGGAAGTCGCCGGTTATAAACACTCGCTCGCGCACCGCCCGCGTGAGGCTCCATGGTTCTATACCACCTATACCCTGGGGTTAATTGTGGGAGGACTGGTGGTAGTGTCGCGCGCCAACTTGGTTAAACTCAGCATCGCTGTCCAAGCGATGAATGCCCTGCTGTTGCCAATCGTATTAGGTTTTCTCTATCTGCTAGCGCTGAAGGCATTGCCCCTTCCCTACCGCCTACGGGGAGTATATGCAGTTGTAGTAGGCCTAGTCGTCTTACTGACCGGTGGATTTGGCGTCTTTGGAGTGCTGAGCCTGCTGTGGTGATACGCTAATTGTGGGCTAGCACTGGTGATTTTCGGTACGCTGATCTACATTGCGGTCAGGGCGGGAACGCACTACGCACGCCGGGATGGAGATGGGTATGGCTACCACGACTGCTCGGGGACACATGCTGATCACGGTTATCGCTATCATGACAACCGTGATGGTTGGTACCGCAACGATGACGGTTGCTACCGCGATCCCCGGGCACGATAGTGCACGATTGAGGTACGACAGAGGCGATGATGAACACAAGTAAAAAAGCCTCGCTACAAGCTGTGGAGCATTAGAGGTCTAACCGGAGTTGACCCTTATGGTGAAGGTTGAAGTATCGCCCTATCGCCACACGGACACAGGAAACCAACGTCGCACACAAGGCTTGCCCCGTGAAACCTTCTTTCATGGGGTGAACGCTACGCAAGCTGCTGTTTCCCGTAACGTCGGGCTTCATGCCCGACGGCATCTTGTGGTGTCGGGTCTTGCTTGCCCGGTGGAGTCCTACTCTACCGGGGTGCCCGACGCTCTCTGTCGCAGGTTTCATGCAGTCCGGACAAACAACAAACCGATTCGTCGGTGGCGAATCTCCGCTTTCCTCCCCGCGACAAGCTGTGCGGTATCCAGCGGAGGTCGTTTATAACGCCGAGTTTCCCTACCCCGGGTAACCGGGTAAAATTACTTTGAGATGAAAGGATCGATTCTCTTCGTCATTTGTGCCGTCTGCTTCCTCTCCTTCCCCGTGGTTGGCGCCCAGACAGTCCTGCATGTGCAGACCGGTTCCTCGATCCAAGCGGCGATCGACCGCGCCGCTCCGGGAACAGTGATCGAGCTCGGTCCGGGGACGTGGCGGGAGAACTTGCGGATCGACAAGGCGGTCGTCATCAACGGCGCGGGAGCGGAGCGGACAGCTATCGCGGGGAAGGAGGCCGGGTACCCGGTCGTCTGGATCACGAGCACGCAGACCGGTTCCCTGACGATCACCGGCGTTGCGATCTCAGGGGCGTTTGGCAAGGAATGTGCGGAGAAGGCGAACAAGGTATGCACCGATGGGATACTCGTGCAGGGGAAAGCCAAGCTCATGCTCAGCGATTGCCGAGTCGAAGGCAACGCGCTCCACGGTCTATACGCGAGCGGAAATGTGCGGGTTTTCATCGGGCGGACCACCGTTTCGCAAAATTACTCCGGGATCTGGCTCTCAGCGGCGGCGCACGCCCAAATTGATGCTGCGGAGATATCCCGTAATGCGTTCGGCCTCGTCCTCGCGGAACGATCGTTAGCGACGGTGACCGGATGCACGATCTCCGGGAACACCCACGATGGGGTCCTCGCCGCCGACGCGACGGGGCTCATCCTCAATAACAACCGAATCACGAACAACGGCCGCGTTGGCGTGTGTGTGGACGAATGGCCGTGTTATACGACGAAGCGCGTCTTCACGGGATCGATCCACGGACGGGGGAACACTATCCCCTCTCCGCGGGAGAAGGACGGAAACGTGAATGCCGCGATATGTCCGACGGCGCTCCGGTTCTTGTCCTCGGAAACGGGCGGGATCTATCCGGTACCGAATCCGGAGTCCCTGTTCGGTGGATTTCCGATCCCGCCGCCGCTGGAGGGGAATCCCCATGCGCCGGTGACGATCATTGAGTTCTCCGACTTCACTTGCCCGTATTGCGCCCGGTTTGCGCGGGATACCCTTCCCAAGCTGCGCGCCAATTACATCGAACCCGGCAAGGTGCGGCTGTTCTTCCTCCCGTACCCGGTACACGGCGCCGTGGCGGAGAAGGAGGCGGAAGCGGGGTTCTGTGCCCAAGCCCAGGGCTGTTTCTGGAAGTTTCATGACCGGATGTTCGCCGACCTGTTTGTCCACGGGTTTCCGAACACATTTGATCCTGTCCGGGTGCGGGCAATCGCCGCCGCGGCCGGATGTGATCCGGGTGCGATCTCTGGTTGCCTCTCCTCCGGGACTTACGCCGCTGCGGTCCAAGAATCGATCTCCATCGCCCACAAACTTGGGGTGGAGGGGACCCCGACCTTCTTCATCGACGGGATGGAGGTATTCGGAGCCGCGCCGTATGCGGTCTTCGCCCGGATAATCGATTCCGAGCTTGCCGCGGCCCAACCGAGCTCTCCGTAAAACCGCCCCCGGCATGCGCCGGGGGGCATGTGGTTCCACTTTCCGCTGCGGCCTACTTGCGGGTCACCTCGGCGTGATCGATCGTGAGATCGCCGTTGTAGTCGTAGATCGTCAGAATGACGTGCGGCTGAACGACACGATAGTTGGAAAGCGAGTACTCGACCGTGTAGCGATAGTCATCCTTGACGCCATCGCCGTCGAAGTCGCCTTTCTTCACGTCGCGCGGGGCGATGATCCGCACGCGCACATCAACTAGCCCGTTGGAATCGATGTCGATCGCCACCGAGTTTGCGATGTCACAGCATTTGCTCGGCTCGAGCCACATGCGATCGTCGATCTCCTGATCGAAGTCGAGATCGATCTGGCAGTACGCGGTCGGATGGTCATCGGGATCGTTGGGCTGTGTGCCCGCAATCCGCTCGTCGGCATCGGAGAAGCCATCACCGTCACTGTCTACCGGTTGCATCTTCACTGGTTGCAGAATCGGGATCAGCTCCGAGTTGCACGGATCGTCATCCAACCCATCGATGAACCCATCGGAATCGGAGTCACGGTTCGTCGGGTCGAGCACGTCGACATGGCGGACGGTGAAGTCGGGCCCGTCCTCGTCGATCAGGCCGTCGCCATCGTTATCGATCCCATCGGGCGGATCCTCGTCGATCAGCCCGTCGCCGTCATTATCCAGCTCGGCGTGGGTGATCTCGGTGCACACGTAGGCGACTTCAGGCCCGTCGAG
>WFSM01000143.1 GCA_015485945.1 Candidatus Bipolaricaulota bacterium
GTAAAAGTACAAACTCACAAATGGCATCGCTGCCCCGAATCCGGCGGCTACGATCATCTGGACGAAAAACAACGTCCACAACCGGCGATCGTAGACAGCGATCAGGGAGCGTAATCGGGCGATCACTGTCTAACCCCCAAATACTCGGAACAGTACGGCAAGTGCTGGGGCAACCGCGAGCGCAGGCAACAGGTCACCCGCCTTTAAGTCCCGCAAGTTGAGGAGTTTGAGCGCGAGGGCAATCAGGATAACTCCGCCGGCGGCGTCCAGTTCAGCAAGCGGCGGGGAGGCGGTGGTTATCGCGGTGCCAGCACCGGTGGCGAAAAAATGGGCGACAAGGCTGATCCCCCCTTGGTAGACGAGAATCACCAGCGCGGAGAAGAACACCCCTGGCCCGAGTCCGGCGACGAGGATCACCGACGAAATTCCGTCCATCACCGCCTTGATCCCGAGGAGCTGCCAATCGCCGTACAGTCCGTCGCGCAGCGCCCCGATCAGGGCGAGCGGTCCGACGCAGAACAGCAGGCTCGCGGTGACGAACCCCTGCGGGATAGTTCCGTGTGCCAATGCGGGGAACCGGCGTTCAATTGCCTCACCCAAGTTCGTCAAGCGGTCTTCGATCGACAATGCCGTCCCGATCCCGCCGCCGATGATCAGTGACAGCAGGAGAACAAGGACGTTGCGTGTCTCCAGTGCAAGTTTTACCCCGAGAACAACGGTGACAAGTCCGATCGCCGCGGTAAAGAACCCGCTCACCCGGTCGGGAATCTTTCGCCCGAGGAGAAGGCCGATCGTGCTCCCGAGAAGCACCGTGCCCACGTTTATCCACGTTCCGATCATGCGGTTATCCTATCCGCGGAACTGGTCCGGGACAACTCTGATTGCCGCAAGAAGTCTTGAGTCTTATACTCACGCTATAACCAAACCATGGGAGAGGCGATGAAGCAACATGGCCGATGTTGACCGGACAATGACTGTATTACGTGAGCACCTCCCCGAGCGGCGGGACAAGTTTCATGTGGCTAGAGTCGCGGTCTTTGGTTCATACGCCCGTGGCGATCAAGAAGACGCGAGCGACATCGATCTGCTGGTTGAGTTGAGCGCGTCACTCGGCTGGGAATTTGTTGATCTCCATCGCTATCTGGAGAAATTACTCGCGGTGCGGGTGAATCTGCTCACCGTTAATGCCGTAAAGCGAAAGCCGCTGTTGTGGCGATCAATCCAGGAGGATCTAATCCGTGTCTAAACGTGATCCGAAGCTGTTTGTTGCGGAGATGGTCACCGCCTGCGACAAGATAGGGAAATTTATCTCCGGGTTGCAGGAATCGGATTTCTACAACAATGAGCTTGTGCAGGATGCGGTGCTGCGCAATCTGGAAGTTATCGGGGAAGCGGCGCGGCAATTGTCGGACGACGTGCGCAACCGCTATCCGGATGTACCGTGGACAAGAGTAGCCTCGGACGTAACGTCGCACACAAGGTGCGACGCTACTTCTACTTCGCTATCGTCACTCTGCTACCACCGCTCTTTCGTAACGTCGGAGTTTATCTCCGACGGGGAAATTTCTATCTACGGCGAATCCAACAGAGGTCTTTTATGAGCGCGGACCTTCTTTCCGACCTTAACGACGCCCAGCGGGCTGCGGTTACGTTCGGGGATGGGCCGCTCCTTATCCTCGCCGGGGTGGGGACGGGCAAGACCACAGTAATCACGCGGCGGATCGCGTGGCTGATCGCGGAGAAGCGCGCCAAGCCGGCGGAGATTCTCGGGCTCACGTTTACCGAACGGGCAGCGGCGGAGATGGAAGCGCGCGTCGATACCCTCGTCCCGTACGGGTACATCGAGGCGCAGATCGGCACGTTTCACTCGTTCTGCGATCGCCTCCTGCGGGAGAATGCGCTCTTATTGGGCCTATCGCCTGACTATCAGATCCTCACTGAGGCCGAGCAGGTGATCTTTCTCAAACGGCACTTGTTTGACCTCCCATTGCAGCGGTTTCGCCCGCTGGGGAACCCGGTGCGTCACTTGCGCGCGATTCTGACCCTGGTCTCCCGCGCCAAGGACGAGGACGTATCCCCGGAGGAGTATCTCAATTACGCCGAGGAGCTGAAGGATCGGCTCGAAAGCGCAACGGACCTCTCCGCCGACGAGCGGGCGTTGCTCGAAGTCGACGCCGCCGAACAGGAAGAGCTGGCGAAAACTTACGCCAAGTATCAGGAGCTTCTCGTTGAGCACGGGTTCGTCGATTTTGGTGATCTGATCACGCTTTCGCTTAAACTTCTCCGTGACAATCCGAACGTGTTGAAGCGCTATCAGGAGCGATTCCGCTACATCCTGGTTGATGAATTCCAGGACACAAACTACGCCCAGTTTGAGCTTCTCAAGCTTCTATCCGGCAACCGGAACATAACGGTATGCGGCGATGACGACCAATCGATCTACAAGTTCCGCGGGGCGGCGATCAGCAACATCCTCAACTTCCAGGACGAGTACCCCGATGCCGAGCTCGTCGTCCTTACCGAAAACTACCGTTCCACCCAGCAGATCCTCGACGCGGCCTATCGCCTGATTCAGAACAACAACCCCGATCGCCTTGAGGTGAAAAGCGGAATCGACAAACATCTGCACGCCGCCGCCGGGGATGGAGCCCCGGTCGAGCAGCGCCACTTCGAGCGGCTCGATGAGGAGTGCGACTTCGTCGCCGAGACGATCGCCCGCCGTGCCCGGGACGAAGGACGGACGTATTCGGAGTTCGCGATCCTCGTACGCAGCAACGCCCAGGCCGATCCGTTTCTGCACGCGCTCAACCTGCTCCACATCCCGTGGCACTTCTCCGGAAGCAGGGGGCTGTACGATCGTGAGGAGATAAAGACGGTGATCGCATTCCTGCGTGTGCTCACCGATCCCCACGACAATTTGTCCTACCACTTTCTCGCTTCGTCAGTGCTCTATCGCGTACCGCCGGAGGACCTTGCGCTTGCGA
>WFSM01000144.1 GCA_015485945.1 Candidatus Bipolaricaulota bacterium
GCTGGCCGACGGATCTTAGGCCGGGCTGCGGAGGAGATCCTGTGTCAAGAGATCCCGGAGATTGTCAATCAGGCGCTGCGTTGGGCCAACCTACCACAGGGTGAGACAATTGAATTCGTGCATTGTGTGGAGAACCAGGAACACATCCGGACACAGCTCGCTTCCCGTGGCCTGGTTGCTTTTGTCGCCGATGGTTCGATCCTCCCCCGCGAGTCTGGGGCGAGCGACCGACCGCTTTCCCGCAATCATGCAATCCTGTTCAAATCCCCGGATGAGCTGCGCGTGACTATCCCACTTCTCCACCCGCTTCCCAACGGTGCTAGCAAGATTTCCGGCATGGGGATTCCCCAGGGAGTGACACTGATCGTCGGGGGTGGGTATCATGGGAAGTCAACCCTGCTGCGCGCACTCGAACGCGGCGTCTATCCCCACATTCCCGGCGACGGGCGAGAGTACGTCGTCACTTGCCCTGATGCAGTGAAGATTCGCGCTGAAGATGGACGAAGGGTGGAACGGGTCGATATCAGCCCGTTCATCTCTGCTCTGCCCTATGGCCGGGATACGATGGAATTTTCGAGTGACGACGCATCCGGGAGCACGAGCCAAGCGGCGAATATCCTGGAAGCGCTCGAAGTTGGGGCGAAGGTCCTACTCCTTGACGAGGACACATCAGCCACCAACTTCATGGTGCGCGACGCGCGCATGCAGGCGCTTGTGCACAAAGACGACGAGCCGATTACCCCGTTCATCGATCGGGTGCATGAGCTTTACAAGAGGCTTGGAGTATCGACCGTGCTTGTCATGGGCGGATCAGGCGACTACTTTGATGTCGCTGATACGGTGATCATGATGCGGGAGTATCTGCCGCATGACGTCACTACGGCAGCAAAGGAGGTTATGCGACAGCATCCAACGAATCGTCGCGTTGAGGCGCGGTCCCCGTTTGCCCGGGTCACGCCGCGGATTCCGCTTCCCCAGAGCTTCGACCCATCACGCGGCAGGCGGGAGGTCAAGATCGACGCCAAGGCGCGCGATCTCATCCTGTACGGCCGTGATCCGATCGAGCTGCGGTTTGTAGAGCAACTCGTCGATAAGAGTCAGACACGGGCGATCGGGTACGCGATTCACCTCGCTACACAGCGGTTCATGGACGGGAAGACGACCCTGGCCGAGGTGCTCGACCACCTAGAGGAATTCCTCAACAACCACGGCCTTGACTCTCTTGATCCGTTCCGCCGCGGTGAGCGACATCCCGGCGCGTTCGCTCGTCCCCGTCGCTACGAGATCGCTGCGGCGATCAACCGGCTGCGCACTGTGCAGATACGGCAGTCACGTTATACCTGAAACTGATACCCGATTGTCACCTTAATGCTCGGGGGAGGCAACGTCCCTGCCACCGCAAACGAGAACCCGTTCCACCGGAGTGTCGCCTGTGCCGTGCTCGAGGTCACGCGGTACGGAACGAGCAACAGCGATGTGTTTCCGTTGAGTGTGATCGCACCCATCCGTACCGCAGCAGTGAGTGTTGTGCGCGGCGACGTTTTCCCGACCGCAAACTCTGTGATCGCCGCGAGATCGGCATCGCTGGTGTGCGCGGTGACGGTGAGCCAGGCGTGGGGTGCGGCCCACGGATACCGGACATTGCCGCCGACGGCGATGTTCAGTCCGGGCAGCACTTCGTCCGGGTAGCTTGGCATGCGAGGGTACCAGAATTCAGCTCCCAGTGTTTCCGAACACGTAACATGCATGTCGGCCGTTTCCGTAGAGAGGTTGATCTGATTGATAGTTGTCGCGCACGCCACCTGAATAGTAAACCCATAAGCAGCAAACGTGCCCTGTTGGGTGTAGTCCATAGATAGTTGCGGCATGATTCCTAAGCTAGCAGTATTGATGATATTTAGCCAGATGTTATTTGCAAATAGTGTGTTTACCTGTGCATTCACGACGATACTCATTGTTTGCAGGTGAAACGGGCGATACGTGCCACCGAAATGCGTGGTAACGGCATCAACCTCATTCATGGTGAAGCAGTCCATTGACGGTGTCTGTTCTTGCGACCGAAATGATCCACTTACGTCGGCTGCGAAATGGGCCGCCGGTAAGATGGTGACCGCGTTTGCGAGTGATACCTCATCGGCAAACGATACCGTAGTGATGGCGAGCACGCCGCCAACTGCGATGATCAGGATCCACATCATCATTAATGTTCGCGTTCTCTGAGACCGCATAGTTTCCTGACCTCCTTCAACCGCTATGATGCTTGAGTTTATCGATCACATTCACCGCAAACAAACGTGTGGAAGTATGCGCCATTTCCGATTACCGCAAGTGTTCCTATCTATGTCCCGAAGATGCGGTCGCCCGCGTCTCCTAATCCGGGGAGAATGTAGCCGTGGTCGTTTAGCTGGCGGTCGAGAGCAGCGGTATAGATCGGCACATCCGGATGGGCAGTGGAAAACGCGTCTATTCCTTCGGGGGCGGCGACCAAACACAGAAACTGGATGCGCTTTGCCC
>WFSM01000145.1 GCA_015485945.1 Candidatus Bipolaricaulota bacterium
ATGAATATGAAACCCACATTAAATAAGGAGGTCAGAGTAAATGTACGAATTGGAGAAAGGAGAGTTCAAAGAAGCGGTAATGGAAGAGAGGGCTACGAATTACGAACAGAGGCGCCCCGGCGGGGTGACTTTTCTGGCAGGCCTCAACATAATCGGTGCAGTGATTGTGGGCATTATCGGGTTGGTAGCAGTGCAGTATCTTCAAGATGCCAGCTTAGCAGCGCTATATGGAGTAGTCGGAATCGGAGTAATGGTATTCAACATTACAATATCGGTGGGGCTTCTTCGACTAAAGAATTGGGCTCGGATCATTGCCATAGTTGGCTATTCCCTTGGTGCTCTTGGCGGTCTAATTACCTTGGCTACCGGTGATCCTTTAGGTCTATTCCAGCTTGCTATGGCAATTGCCATTATTATCTACCTAAATCGTCGCCACGTACGCCAAGCGTTCGGTGCTTATTAGAGAACCCAGAGAAGTTACAACTGGATAAAAACTTAGGTTAGAGGTCATCTTTATTATCAATAATGGCCTCTAACTTCTTGTTAGTATGAATGTGAGAAATTCGAAAATAGTTCACTAGAGGGTAGACAAACAGCCCCCGACTCATTCATCACTGCGTCGGGGGCGTAGTACTTTATTCCGGTTAGAATATCGTCTTGTCGCTTTCGGGATCAAACAAATGCATTCGGTTGAGATCGACTTTAAGACGAATCTTGTCGTCGATGTGAATCACATGATGGGGGTCAAGGTTGGCGACAATCGCCTCGTTGCCGCACGCGGCGTAGACGAGCAATTCACTACCAAGTTGTTCGGTAACAGTAACTGTTGCTTCCAGCGTTCCGTCCGCATTCTCATCGGTGATCGGGCCATCCAAGTCTTCGGGGCGGATTCCGACAACGACCTTGTTGGGTACCCCGCTTGCCTTCTCGGCCGGAAGCGGGAAACGGAATCCGTCGCCGACGACAAACACTTTCCCGTCTTCACTCGTTACGGTGGCGGGCAGGAAATTCATCGCCGGACTGCCGATAAATCCGGCGACAAACCGATCAGCGGGATGATCGTAGGTTTGTTTTGGAGAATCATATTGGTGGATTACCCCATCGCGCATTACCGCGATCCTGTCGCCCAGAGTCATCGCCTCCACTTGATCGTGCGTCACATAGATCGTCGTCGTCTTGAGACGATGATGCAGTTGTTCAAGCTCGGTCCGCATTTGCACGCGGAGCTTGGCATCCAGGTTGGATAGCGGCTCATCAAACAAGAATACTTTAGGATCACGAACGATCGCACGGCCGACCGCAACCCGCTGCCGCTGGCCACCGGACAACTCACGTGGCTTACTCTTGAGCTTGTTCTCGATCCCAAGTAAGGCTGCCGCTTGGTTGACGCGACGCTGGATCTCGTCCTTGGAAATCTTGCGCAGCTTGAGTCCGAACGCCATATTGTTGTACACGTCCATGTGCGGATAGAGCGCGTAGTTCTGGAATACCATCGCGATGTCACGGTCCTTGGGGGGAACGTTGTTCACCACCCGCTCACCGATTCTGATCTCCCCCGATGTCACTTCCTCCAATCCGGCGATCATGCGCAGCGTCGTCGTCTTTCCGCATCCAGACGGGCCGACCAGTACCGTGAATTTCCCGTCCTCAACTGTCAGATCGATTCCTTTCACCGCCGTGAAGTCGCCGAACTTCTTCACCACTTTGGTGAGCACAACTTCCGCCATTCCTTACTCCTCCCTTACTACGTAATTAAAAATTCCTATCCCTAGCATACCAGAAAACGGGCCCAAAGTCTCCTGTTATCCTCCGGTGCCAGTAACGGCGATTAACCCCCGCTTTCCGGCACCGTCCGCGTAGGCGTTGAGTCCGGATTCGACGTATACGTGTAACACTCCGTCCTGATTGTCGACCACCGAGAACCGCTGCAACAACGCCCGGTTGAACCAGTCGCCGCCTTCCTCCCGAAACGGAAGATAGAGAACTCCGCTTGCGACCATATCGGCATAAAAGTGGGTGCCGTACGATAGTTCAGGCGCAAACGACTCAGTTGCCATCTCTACGATCACCCGCGCACCCGCGATCTCCCCATATTGTACCGGCACCCCCAGCTGGGGGTTGGTTGTCCCCCACCGGCCCGGCCCGATAAGGACATATGGCACTCCTTCCAGTTCCTGATCGATCTCCCCCACACGGCGGGCGGCGGCCCCGGCGCGGTCGAACCGGTACGTGCCCGGATCGACAAACACCAGATGGTTGATTTCCAGGTGTTTCCCGTTTCCCAACACGTGGTTGCAACTGAGGAGGATACGGTCGGACGGCACGTCCGGGATGTGAATGCGGCGGTGTTCGGGGCGCCCGCCGAGCGGACGTGCCTGCAGTAGGTAGAACCGGGGCCCGGGCGCGGCGTGTCCAGCGGGGAAGTTCACCGCGAACTCGATATCCACCGGCAATTCGAACAGCCGTTCCAATCCGGTGAGGAGTTCGCGTATCAATGGAGTGAACGGGAATACGTGGCTGCGGGTGATGAATCGCGTGAATGTAGCGACGTAGCGTGCCCCTGCCGGCAATCGGCTCACCGGTTCGTACAGGGTGCCGTCCGGAGTGACCACCGAGCACACCTCACCGAGTAGCGGGTTGTCCAACTCGGGCAGCTTGCGTTGTCCCAGGGTGCCGGTATTCATGTCGAGCACGTCCACCGTCTCCTGGGAATAACGGATGATCGTCTTCGTATCCGCTCCCTCCGGCCGTAGCCCCGGGAACACTGGGGAGAATACACGCGCGTATTCGCGACCGACGGCACGTGTCCCCACTCCGACCACGAGCCGCACTACGCCGTCCTCCGGTCGCAGTCGGTCGCTCCATGGGTAGAAATTGAGGGAAAACGCGACCCCGCCGATGAGCGGATAGAATAAATCGTGCGGATAGTGACTGCCGATCATGTTCTGGATTAGTACCGCCATTTTCTCCCGCTCCCACGCGAGACCGTGGCGTTTTCGATACGCACGGGCGTTGCGTCCAAACGTGGACGCATACACGCGCTTGATCGATTGAATAAGTCGGTCCAACCGGTGCTCGTCGGGCCCGGTGTTGCCCAAAAACTCCGACAGGTAGATCCCGGCGAACGAATGATCAGGACTGTCTTCCATCAGCGATGAGGACCGGACGGCAAGTGGCCTGTGTTCGGCCCCGATAAATTCCGCCAATGCGTCGCGGGCAGCGGAGGGAAACCGTCCGGCGACGATGCGTGCCTGCAACTCATCCGTCGTTATGTCGCCGGCGCAGCGGGCCCGTACTGCCTCCGCCACCCGGTTCGTGGTCATGAATTCGTCGTATACATCGGTAGTAATGACAAATGAATCAGGGAAACCGATAAGGTCGTCGCGATCAGTAAGCCGTCCGCCGCGGTGCAGGTGGTTAATCACGTACAGGAGTCCGCGTGCTTTTCCCCCAATCTGCCCGGACCCAAACACACGCATGTTGTCCGGAAGATCGCGTGCCGCGAACCGGTACTTGCCACCGGGCTCCCTTCCAAACCGAAAAAACGGGGAAGTCAGTGGCTTTCCATCCATAACCACGCAACGGCAAGGATTGTTTTGCCGTCGTCGACCTCGCCGCGGGTAATCATGTTGAGCAAATCCCGCCGGGTGAACGCCGCTTGCTCAGCAATCTCGTCGGGAACCGGATCGGCTACTTTTGTCAGCTCCAACGCAGCGAACAACACGATCCGCTCATCAGTGAACCCGGGGGATGTGTAGAACGTAAACAACTCGTTCCAATCGTCAGCGGCGTATCCCGTTTCCTCGCGCAGCTCGCGAACCGCGCACTCTAACGGAGATTCTCCCGCGACGTCGAGTTTTCCCGCCGGGATTTCCCACAGCGACTTTCCGGCCGCATGCCGATACTGGCGCACCAGCAGAATCCGCCCGTCCGGCAGGATCGGGACCACCGCCACCGCGCCGGGATGACGGACCACCTCCCGTGTAGCGCGTGCCCCGTCCGGAAGCCTAACCGTATCCACCTCTACCCGCAGGATACGCCCGACGAACACCTCATCCCGCGCGATTAGCACCTCAGATTGCGTTGTATCCGGCATCAAGGGCTTTCTCGTTCATGGCGATGAACTTCTCTTTTCCCCCCGCGGTAAGCATATCCGCCATCGCTCGCTTCACGACGTCAATGGGGACAATTCCCGTTGCCTTGACGTACGCACCAAGAGCGACCATGTTGATCGCACGTGCGCTTCCCGCCTGCTCTGCCAACGGATGTACGTCGACGAAGTGCGCGTGTACGTCGGATCGCTGCACCGGCCGATCGATCAGGGACTTGTTGGCTACAATCGTTCCGTCCGGAAGCACAATCGGCTCAAACTTATCGAGAGAGGGAAGGTTCATGGCGATGAGGTCAGTCGGGGCGTCCACGATTGGAGAGCCGACCGGCGCGTCGGAGAGGACAACGGTGCAATTCGCCGTGCCTCCACGCATCTCCGGACCATAAGACGGCAGCCACGTGACCTCCAACCCGTGTTCCATCCCTGCCTGAGCCAGAATCTTTCCAGCTAGAATCACCCCTTGTCCACCAAATCCTGCAATAATAACTGAGCGTTCCATCATTACCCCCTATCCACCATATCACCGAGCGGGAACGCCTTCGTCACCACCTCGGTGACGTGGCGATTGGCATCCACCGGGGACATATGCCAGTTGGTTGGGCAGGTGGAAAGAACCTCCACCAGGGAATAGCCCTTGCCCTCTACTTGGTAGGTGAACGCTTTCTTGATCGCCTTTTCCGCGTCCATGATCCGGCGCGTGTCGTACAGCGCCTGACGCGTGACGTACACCGGCGCGTCAAGGGTGGCAATCAGCTCGGAGAACCGAATTGGGTAGCCGAAATAACCCGGATCCCGTCCTGCGGGAGTGGTCGTCGTCCGCTGGCCAATGAGGGTCGTCGGAGCCATCTCACCACCGGTCATTCCGTACACTTGGTTGTTCACGAAAATGACGGTGATATTTTCCCCGCGGTTGGCGGCATGGATCGACTCCGCTGTCCCAATGCTGGCGAAATCTCCGTCGCCTTGATAGGAAAGGACGATCAACTTGGGATTAGCGCGTTTAATCCCGGTAGCCACCGCGCTCGCGCGCCCGTGCGACGCCTGGACAGCATCGCACTTGTACCACAGGTAAGCGAATACCGCGCACCCGACCGGGGCAATCGTCACTGTGCGGTCAGCAATCCCGAGTTCATCGATTGTCTGAGCGATGATTCGCGTCAGAATTCCATGATGGCAGCCCGGGCAGTAAGTCGACCGGACGTCGGTCATGCTCTTCGGCCGGCCGAACACCTTGATCATGTTTTCCGTATTAACCGGCATATTTTTTCACCTCGCTTAGGATCTTATTCGGGGTAGTGACAACACCGCCCATCTCGCCGTAGAACGGGGTGTGTGCCCGCTCAGCAACAGCTAGCCGGACGTCTTCCCACATCTGCCCGGCGCTCATCTCCACGGTGAGAATCGTATCCACGCGGTCAGCCACCGTTCGCAGTTTATCGTACGGGAACGGCCACAGGGTGATCGGCCGGAACAGGCCAAGCTTGATCCCGTCGGCGCGCGCCATTCGCACTACCGTTTTGGCAATGCGAGCGACCGTGCCGTACGCAGCGATCACGATGTCCGCGTCGTCAGTCTGGTACTCTTCGTAACGGAGCTCATTTTGCTCGATGTCGTGATACTTGCGCTGTAATTCGAGATTCATCCGTTTGAGCACCTCGGGATCGAGATCAAAGCTCAGGATGATATTGGGGTCACGCCCCTTCGCCCCGGTAAGTGCCCACTCTTTTTTAGGAAGGGACGCGGGATCGATTGGATCGGGGAGGGCCACCGGCTCCATCATTTGGCCGAGCATTCCGTCGGCGAGGATCATCACCGGCGTGCGATATTTGTCCGCCAGATCGAACGCGAGCATCGTCAGTTCTCCGGCCTCGGGCACGGTGGACGGTGCGAGGACGATCATGTGGTAGTCGCCGTGGCCGCCGCCCTTTGTCGCCTGGAAGTAATCACCCTGCGCCGGGGCAATATCCCCGAGTCCGGGACCGCCGCGCATCATATTGACAATCACCGCCGGCAGATTCGCACCGGCGATGTACGAGATTCCTTCCTGCTTCAGGCTGATCCCCGGTGATGATGACGATGTCATCGCCCGTACCCCGGCAGCAGCGGCACCGTACACCATGTTGATCGCACCGAGTTCACTTTCCGCCTGCACAAACGTACGTCCCAGCCGTGGCATGTTCTTGGCCATGTGTTCGAGGAGCTCCGCTTGTGGAGTAATTGGGTAGGCGAAGTAACATTGACACCCGGCACGGATTGCTGCTTCCGCGATCACTTCGTTCCCGCGCATTAATTTCCGTTCTTCCATCGCTCCCCCCTAGGCTGCGACCTTCTCGCGATACACCTCGATTGCCACGTCCGGACATGTCATGGCACAAAACGCACACCCGACGCACTTCTCCGGATATTTCATATATGCGTAGTTATATCCGCTCTTGTTTATCTTCTCGGAAAAATCAAGAACATGCTGTGGACACGCGGCGATGCACAGCCCGCACCCCTTACACCTGTCCTCATCGATGACGACTACCCCTTTCGCCATGTTAATCTTTCCCCTCCTTGTAGAACGTTTCGTTGAGCCGCTTTCCCCGGTGCTTGCGTAGATGTGACAGCCCACGGTCGACGCTTGTGATCCACTCCTCCAGCTGCTCCTCCCACAACGGCTCCCGGGTGCGTGGGCGCACCTCAGCCTGCGGGCTGTGCAGCTTGAGCACATGGTTCAGTCGGCTGACTTCCTGTTCGAATCGATCGGCAGGTTTCCTGCTTATCTCCGCTGAAACAAGTGCCAGTTCGAATCGGCCTTCCGCCTCCGGAGTGGTGATCCTGGTTATAATCACCTCTCCCGCCGAAAAATAAGACCGCCCCGTTCCCTG
>WFSM01000146.1 GCA_015485945.1 Candidatus Bipolaricaulota bacterium
ATTGGTATACTGCCAGGGTATTCTTCAATCACGTAAGGGGGAACGACACATGGGGCAAGCGAGGAACATTTGCTTGCTGGGGCATTCCGGCTCCGGCAAAACCACCCTCGCCACTTCGTTACTGAAGAAAGGCGGCGTTAAGGAAGAAATCACGTTTGATTCTTCCCAAGAGGAAAAAGAGCGAGGCTATTCGATCGACATCGGAGTTGGGTCGTACGAACACTCCGGAACGCGCATCACTCTCATCGATACCCCGGGGGGGGATGAATTTATCGAGGAGATGGTGAAAGCGGTTCCGGTCGCCGACCTGAATCTGATCGTGATCAACGGCGAAAAGGGAGTAGAAGTCGTCACCGAGCGGGCGTGGGAGCTCACTGGGGGGCGCAAGCTTCCGACCGCGATTCTCATCAATCACATGGACAAGGAAAGCGCCGATTTCACCAATGTCCTCGCCGCACTACGGGAGCACTTCGCGGGGAAATTCGTCGTCCTCCAGATCCCGATCAAAGAAGCGGGGAAGTTCGTGGGCGTAGTCGACGTCCTCGCCGGCAAGGCCGTGTACTTCGGGAACAAGGGGAAGAAAGACGTTCCTGCTGATCTCACCGCCGCACTTGAGGAACACCGCGGCTACCTCGTGGAGGAAATCTCGTCGATCGACGATGAACTGATGATGAAGTTCCTCGACGAAGAGGACATCAGCACCGCTGAGCTCACCGCCGCGCTGGGACACGGAGTGGCGGACGGCGCGCTTATCCCGGTGTTCGCCGCCTCCGGATCGGAGGAAACGGGGATCGACATCCTGATGGACGCATTCGTAAACCTTGCTCCTGCTCCTGTGCTCAACCTCGACGTGCCGCCGCGGGCGGTGGTGTTTAACCTTGCCACCGATCCCTACCTCGGGCGCCTCACGTACGTCCGTGTGCTTGAGGGGACGCTCAAAGAAGGGACGCACGCGTTCGAGCTCCCCGCAGGGAACAAAGTGGAAATTCGCGACATCTACGCATTCGATGGGACAAAGCAAAAACGGGTGTCCGAAGTCAGCGCCGGTGAGATCGTCACCATTGGCAAGCTCGAAGGAATACCGCTCGGCGCCACGTTGGCCGCGAACGCCGACGCAGATCCATTCCCAATGCCGGCGTTTCCCAAGCCTGTTTTCTCCCGTGCAATCGTGCCCAAAAGCCAATCCGATGTCGAAAAAATGAGCACCGCCCTCAAGGAGCTTGGCGGCACCAAGGCGACGATCCGCATCGAGCGTGACCCGGTCACCAAGGAGCTCATTCTGTGGGGGATGGGCGATGTGCATCTGTCGGTGTTCATCGAACGCCTGAAGAATCGATACAACGTGTCCCTTGAAACGAAGCAACCGGAGATCCCGTACAAGGAAACGGTTCGCAAAAAGGCAACTGCCAAGTACCGCCACAAGAAGCAGACCGGCGGCCGCGGCCAATTCGGTGAGGTCGTGCTGCGGGTTGAGCCGCTTCCACGCGGAGAAGGATTCAAATTCGCCGACGAGATCAAGGGTGCAGCTATTCCGGGGCAGTACATCCCCGGCGTGGAGAAAGGCGTGGTCGAGGCAATGGAGGAAGGCAACCTGGCAAAGTACCCGGTTACCGACGTTCTCGTGGCAGTGTTCGATGGCAGCTTCCATCCGGTTGATTCGTCCGAACTTGCGTTCAAGCTCGCCGCCCGCAACGCGTTCCGTGCCGCCTACGATCAGGCGAATCCATGTTTGCTTGAACCGATTATGGCGTTAGACGTACGCGTTCCCGATGACTTCACCGGCGACATCGTGAGCGATCTCAATGGCCGCCGCGGTCGCATCCTGGGCATGGAACCATCCGGGAGAACGACGACCATCAAGGCCGTAGTCCCGCTCGCCGAACTGCAGAGCTATGCCCTTGACCTCAAGTCGATCACGCAGGCACGTGGTGTATTCCAGATGGAGTTTCTAAAATATCAACCTGTGCCCACGAACATTCAAGAGAAAATCGTCGCTAAGGCAAACAAGGAAGGCGAATGAACGTCGGCAACTACATGCACTCCGACCCGGTGACCATCCTCCCCGAGGCGCCGCTTGCCGAAGCCAAGCGCGTGATGGATGAAAACGGGTTCGGCATCCTTCTCGTCGCTAGCGCCGATCATGATCTCGCCGGGTTTATCACCAAGGGATCGCTCAAAGACGTCAACGACTGGGGAAAATCGGTGGGGGAGTCATGCTTCCCCACCAACTTTGCTATTTCTCCCGCCGACACGCTGGAAAAAGCAGCGCTGATCCTGCTTGCCAATCGATTGGTATTGCTACCAGTGGTCGAGGACGGCAAATTGGTGGGGGTAATCACGCAATCCGAGGTGCTACGTGCGCTGGCACAGGCATTGGGGATTGGGCTAGAAGGGACGCGGTTGACGGTGCGGGTGCGCCCCGATTCAGGCGATGTGTACGCCGTCATCGGGATATTGAATGACCATAACGTGCGCTTGGTCAGCCTTGCCCGCGGTCGCGAAGGGAACGGCTATCAGGAGGTCATCCTGCGCGTGCAGGGGATCACCGACAAAGAGGGATTAAAACAGGCATTAGAACAGGCACTTACCGGGAAATGATGGAAGAAATCGCGATTTCCACTCATACCAAAGCAGAATTTATCGATATCACCGATTTGGTGCAGCGGGCGGTCGAAACCAGCAAGCTGGCGAACGGACTGTGTTTTATCTACTGTCCCCACACCACTGCGGGATTAACGATTAACGAGAACGCTGATCCCGCCGTCGCCCGGGACATCCTTACTGCGCTCAGCACAATCGCACCGCAGAACCGGGGTTGGACGCACTCCGAGGGAAACGCCCCAGCGCACATCAAGGCGTCACTGATCGGAAACTCACTCCTGGTCGCATTCGAAAACGGCAAGCTTTGCCTCGGCACGTGGCAAGGTATCTTCCTGTGCGAATTCGACGGTCCACGCCGGCGAAAGATCTGGCTCAAGATCACGTAGTCATTCGCCCGGGGCACCAGTTGAACACCGCGGGGCGCTGCCGAGCGGCGGCGACTGTTCGATGAGAAGATGGCGCGGCTGACAAAGGAGCTTTCCGCACAGTTTGCCGAATCAAGAAAGCTGGAAGAGGAGATCCGCAAGAACCTGAAGGGGTTGGGGTTCGATGTGTAGCGCAAGCGAAGTACAGCTACCGGAAGAACGGGATAAAGCAATTGTGAAACAGCCTGTTTTCCCCCCATCGTCCTTCGTGGCCGCAGCGTGTACGGCTGTACTTGACAACTCTGCTTCATGCCGCTATATTTTTGTCAGCATACCCGCTGGGCCTCTGTCGCAAGACATGCTATCTCTCGGCGGGTCTTTCATTAGAGGCAAGGCATGAAGTATGCCAAGCCTCCACTAACAATCGACGAGCAGGTAAAGCTCCTCCTTCAACGCGGAATGACGGGTGACCCCGGTCTGATTGCGCAATGCTTAACCGTGGTTAACTACTACCGTCTCAGCGGATACTGGTACACGTTTCGCAAGCGAGACGACTCCTTCAAGCCAGGCACGACCTTTGACCTTGTGTGGAACATGTACCTGTTTGACCGCCAACTTCGCCTACTTGTTATGGATGCAATCGAGAGGACCGAGATCGCAGTCCGTTCCCTCATGGCCTATCACCATGCTCACGAACACGGAGCCTTTGCCTATGCGCTCGACCCAACGTCTTTGCCAAAGATGGACCCTGACGAGCATGACGCCTTCCTGCAACGTATAAGCGAGGAGACGGATAGAAGCCGAGAGACGTTCGTAGAACACTTCCGGGCCAAGTACGGCGACTCTAACGAATATCTTCCTGTATGGATGGTTACTGAGATCATGTCTTTTGGAAGTCTCCTGACC
>WFSM01000147.1 GCA_015485945.1 Candidatus Bipolaricaulota bacterium
CAACATCGCGACTTGCTCGATCAGGCGCTCGCCCCGTTTTCCATTGTTCCCGACTATGACCTTGACGTGATGGTGGATGATCAAGACCTGGTTTACGTTATACGTGAGGTCCTCGCTCGGCTCACACCAGTGCTGGAGAAGGAACGCCCCGACGTGGTGATTGTGCAGGGCGATGCGCAGACGGCGTTTGTCGGTGCGCTCGCTGCCTATTACGCCAAGATCCCGGTGGCGCACGTGGAGGCGGGCCTGCGCACCGGGAATCCGTACGCCCCGTACCCCGAGGAGATGAACCGCCGCCTCATCGATCACATCGCGACGTTCCTGTTCGCCCCCACAGAAACGGCGAAACAAGCCCTGCTGCGGGAAGGGATTCGCGCTCAGGGGATCGCTGTCACCGGGAACACCGAGATCGACGCACTGCGTTACGTGGAGCAAAACGTGCCGCCGTCGGAGCAGTTCGACTTTTCGGGAAAGGTTGTCCTCGTCACCGCTCACCGCCGCGAGAGCTTCTCCGGCGGGTTGACGCAGATATGCGCCGGGTTGCGCCGCATCGCTGCCGACAACGCCGACGCCACGATCGTGTATTCCGTCCATCCCAACCCGCACGTGCGCGATATCGTATACGCCGAGCTCGCCGACCGTGACCGCATCGTCCTCATCGATCCGCCTGGTTACGCATCGTTTGTTCACCTGATGCGGTCAGCTGCCTTAATCCTCACCGACTCGGGCGGAATTCAGGAAGCAGGGGCGGCGCTACACGTGCCGGTACTGGTGTTGCGCGACGTCACCGAACGAATGGAAGGCGTGCACGCCGGCGCGGCAGAGGTGGTGGGTACTGACCCCGACCGGATCGCGACCGCGGCAACACATCTCCTCCGCAGTCCCGACGCGCGTGCAGGGATGCAGGCAGCGGCGAATCCGTATGGAGACGGACACGCGGCGGCACGCATTGTACAATTCTTGGAAAGGAGGCTGCTATGACTGACTGCTACGCTGATCTTCATCTGCATACCACTGCTTCTGACGGGACACAGACGGTTTCCGAACTTGCCGCCCGCGCCCGTGGAATCGGACTGTCGATCATCGCTATCACCGACCACGACACGATTTCTCCCGATCTCACCGCCCCCACAACCACTGTGAACGGCATTGAGGTAATCACCGGAGTGGAGATCAAGGTAATTTACGACGGGATCCACGGTGAACTTCTCGGCTTCTTTATCGATCCCCGGACACCGGCGCTCGCTGAGCTGTTCACGTTCATGCACGCAGCGCGGGAATCGCGGATGGAAGCGATGGTCGCCCGCTGTCAAAAATACACCGGTGTCGATATCGCCATCACTGCCGTGCGCGCCCTTGCCAAAGGGAGCATCGGCCGTCCTCACCTGGCGCAGGTCCTCGTCGACCGCGGGGTGGTCGCCACCAAACGGGAGGCGTTCGACAAGCTACTTGGAAACGGGAAACCGTGCTACGTCGCGCTGGAGAGACCCGATTTCCGTGCCGCCGCTCAGGCGATTCACGCCGCCGGTGGGGTGACATCGATTCCGCATCCGTGTTTGTTCAACGTCCCAGATTGGGACAGCTTTCTCACCCGCGTGAAGCCGGAGGGGGTAGACGGAATCGAGGTATTCTACGCGTACGACAAACCGGAAGAGTTAATCGCTCCCCCGGAAGAAATCATGGCACTGGCACACAAGCACGGTTTGCTTCTCACCGGCGGTTCGGACGATCACGGCCCGGGGTCGGTGCGCGAGGCACTGGGACGAATCAGAATTTCGTGTAAGTACGTGGAGCGGTTGCGCGCGTTTGTGCAGGCATGATCTTCGCCGACGTCATCCTTCCCGTATTCCTCGTCGCCGGCGCTGGCTATGCCGTCGCCAAACTGACACGGTTCGACCCCACCATCCTCACCAAGGTCGTGTTTCATCTCCTCACGCCGGCGCTGATCTTCCACGTGCTGTACACACAGTCGGTATCCGGCAGCGAGTTGACGGACACGATCCTGTTCGTGTTTCTGTTCCACGGGCTGCTGTTCGTGATCGGGCACCTCGGTGCATCCGCGGTCCATGCCGACCGCGATACCCGCGCGGCGACCGTGCTCACCCTATCACTGAGCAACACGGGAAACTACGGGTTGCCGATTTTGTTGTTTGCGCTCGGAGAAAAGGGGTTCGCCCTCGGGTTGCTGTACATCCTTGGGCACATGGCATTTCAGATCACGTTCGGGGTGGGAACAGCGGCATGGGACAAGGACAGCGGCTGGTGGCGTCTCCCCCTCAATTTGCTCAAGGTCCCGTGGATCTACGCGTTTGCGCTCGCCCTCATTCTCCGCACCACCGGAACAACGCTGCCCATTCCGATCGACCGCCCAATCGAGTTGCTCTCCCAGGCGGCGATCCCGATGCAGCTATTGCTCCTCGGCGTGCAACTGGCACAAGTACGGTTGCGCGGCGTTATCCGCGAGGCAATCCCGCTGTCCGCCGCCAAGCTAATCATCGCTCCGCTCATCGCGTGGGGATTGACCGCGGTTTTGGGAATCCACGGGCTACTGCGTGCGGTATTAATCATCGAAGGGAGCACCCCGAGTGCGGTGAATTCGCTTATCCTCGCGCTGCAGTACAATCGTCGTCCCGCGCTCGTGTCGTCTGTCGTCCTCCTGACAACCGTGGGAATCATCGCCACCATGGGAGTGTTGCTCACGCTGCTTTCGTAAGGAAAACCGATCCCAAAAATAAAAATCGCCGGGCAGGGATCGTCGCCCCCACCCGGCGTAATCGCCTCCGTTAGGTTACTTTACGGCGTTCGCCGCATCCACTTCTCCAAGGCCGTACCACTGGTCGCGCCCCGGTTTGCCAAGGTCATCGGCACTGCGCCGAAGAATGGTCTCCACCTGAGTGGGGGACGCACCGGGATGTGCTTGGAGAATTAACGCCGCCACACCGGCCACGTG
>WFSM01000148.1 GCA_015485945.1 Candidatus Bipolaricaulota bacterium
CAATGCCCAATCCGGGGCAGATGAAGCAATTTGCCCAGATGAACGCATTGGTACCGTTGGAAAACATCGTGGACATGAGCCAACAACCGAAAGGGTTCGTGGACCTGGCCACGGTAAACGGGCACGTGTATGGCATTTTCATGGACGCTGACGTTAAAAGTCTCGTGTGGTACGATCCTAAGGTGTTCGCTGCCAAGGGATACAAGGTGCCTAAGACGTGGGACGAGCTAATGGCGTTGACGCAACAGATCGCGCGAAGCGGCGGCACGCCGTGGTCGATCGGGCTGGAAAGCGGTGCGGCGTCCGGTTGGCCGGGCACCGACTGGATCGAAGATCTGATGCTTCGCATTTCCGGACCGCAAGTGTATGACCTGTGGGTCCAGCACAAGATCAGTTGGCTCAACCCGTGCGTCAAGGCGGCGTGGGAGGCATTCGGCGAGATCGCACTCAACCCCAAGTACGTGTATGGTGGCACCGCCGGTGAGCTGTCCACCAGCTTCGGCGACGCTGCTAACCCGCTGTTCACCAACCCGCCGGGTGCGTATATGCTCAAGCAGGCAACGTTTATGCAAAGCTTCATCCAGAAGAATAACCCGAACCTGAAGCCGGGAGTGGATTATGACATCTTCCCGTTCCCGCCGATGGGGCCGGGCCTGCCACTCCCAATCGAAGGGTCCGGTGATTTGATGAGCGTATTTAACAACACCCCCGCGGCGCAGGCGCTGATCAAGTATCTCGCTTCCGCAGAGGCACAGACGATCTTCGCCAAGAAACTGGGCAAGCTCGCCGTCAACAAGACTGTTAGTCCCGACATCTACACTAACCCGATTACCAAAAAGGCGTTCCAAATTCTGAGTAACGCCCAGGTGTTCCGGTTCGATGGTTCGGACATGATGCCGGCGCAAGTCGGTGCTGGCACGTTCTGGACCGGGGTGCTCGACTACATCAACGGTACACCATTGAATACGGTGTTAACCAAGATCGAGCAGAGCGCACAAGCAGCGTACAAAAAGTAACTAACCCGATTAACGCGGGGGCTCCATCGGGGCTCCCGCGCCTCTTTCCTGGCGGTGGGGAGGATTACGTATGCGGACAAAATGGTATCATCCGTGGCTATATATCGGGCCGGCGCTTATCCTGCTCGGGTTCTTCTTGGTTTATCCATCGATCGAGACGTTCATCATTTCGTTCTACGGTCCCAACTCTCAACAGTTCGTCGGATTCGCCAATTACATCTACGCATTCACCGATTCCTCAATGCTTACCGCGTTCCGTAACAACGCAATTTGGCTGGTCGTGTTCACCATGTTCACCGTCTCGTTTGGGCTGATCATCGCGGTGCTGGTTGATCGCGTGCGTTATGAGAAGATCGCAAAGTCGTTCATCTTTCTCCCGATGGCGATATCCATGGTCGGGGCAAGCGTGATTTGGAAGTTTATGTACGCCTTCAAACCCGCGGGTGCCCCGCAGGTCGGGTTACTCAACGAGATGTTGACCGTGTTCGGTGGTAAACCGGTAGCGTGGTTGATCCGGTCGCCGTGGAACACGCTGGCGCTTATCGCAATCGGAGTGTGGATGTGGACTGGGTTCTGCATGGTAATCCTGTCAGCAGCACTCAAGAACATTCCCAAGCAGTTGACCGAAGCGGCGCGGATCGACGGAGCAAATGAATGGCAAGTGTTTCTGCGCATCACCCTGCCATTACTGTGGCCGACGGTGGCGGTGGTCACGACTACAATGATCGTGTTCGTGCTCAAGATATTCGATATCGTGTACGTAATGACCAACGGAAACTTTTCCACCGACGTCATCGCTAACATCATGTACAAACAGGCATTTCTGTTCGGAAACTACGGACGCGGTAGCGCGATCTCGGTAATCCTGCTCATTCTGATCATCCCGATGATGTGGATCAATATTCGCCGCTTCCGTGGCCAAATGGAGACAAGATGAGTGGAAAACTGTTTGGCGTGCCGACGCGGCTGTTATTGCATGCAGTGATCATCGGATTGGTGATTATCTGGTTGTTACCGACCCTGGGCACATTTGTCACCTCGTTCCGTACTCCGCAGGCAATCAACATCTCTGGCTGGTGGACAGCATTGTCACAACCGCTCAATTTCACCCAATACACGCTGGAGAATTATCGTACGGTACTCACCCAGCAGAACATCGGATTAGCGTTTCGTAACAGCCTCATCATCACCATTCCTGCCACTATCCTTCCCATCCTGTTCGCCTCGTTTGCGGCGTACGCGTTCGCGTGGATGAAATTTCCCGGGCGGGACCTGCTGTTCATGCTCATGATTGGACTACTCGTTATCCCGCTGCAAATGACGTTCATCCCGGTGCTCACCATATTTGCCAAGATCAATCTAAACGGAAAATTCCTCGGCATCTGGCTCGCTCACACCGGCTACGGGCTGCCACTCACTATCTACCTGATGCACAACTTCATCGCCGGCCTGCCTCGTGATCTGTTCGACTCAGCAGCGATCGACGGCGCGTCCCCGTTGAAGATATTCTTCCGCATCGTGATGCCGCTATCGGTACCCGCAGTGGCATCAGTAGCCATCTTCCAATTTCTGTGGGTGTGGAACGATCTTCTCGTCGCTCTGATCTACCTCGGGGCCAATCCCAAGGTAGCACCGTTGACGGTGGTCATCGCTAACCTTGTCGGCTCGCGGGGACAGGCGTGGTGGTTGCTCACTGCAGCGGCGTTCATCTCCATCCTGCTCCCGATGTTCGTATTCTTTGCATTCCAACGCTATTTCGTGCGCGGAATCCTCGCTGGATCGGTGAAAGGGTGACGACCGAAACCCAAGCGCGGTTGATACAGACAGCGGATAAGGGACGCCGCGCCCGTGACCGCCTGCGCACTCTTATCACCATTGGCGACCAGAATTTCCAGCTTTATAACGCGGGGATGCGGGGAGACAACGTGCGGTTC
>WFSM01000149.1 GCA_015485945.1 Candidatus Bipolaricaulota bacterium
ATATTCACCTCCAATGCGGATACAATCAGAGCCGGCGAGAGGAGTTGAACCTCCGACCCACGGTTTACGAAACCGTTGCTCTACCACTGAGCTACGCCGGCGATATAATAAAAATTATAGCGACCGTATTTCATCCCATCAACCGGAGGCACCATGGACGGCCTGGCAATCGCCGCAGCGCTTACTGAGATCAACCAGGTAGCGGCAACTGCATCTATCCGCACGATTTACCAGCCGGAGTCCGGCACATTCGTCCTCCATTTATTCGCGGGGCGGGAGGTGCGGCTCCTCGTTTCCCCGCCGACAGCGCGAATTCATCTCACAAATCTAGATTTTCCCCATCCCCAGACCCCGTCCCCGTTTACTATGCTACTGCGCAAGCACCTGCGCGGCGGGAAGATCACCGCGATCTCTCAGTCCAATTGGGAGCGGGTTGTGCGGATTGACATCTCCCGCCGTGGGGCTGAGGGGGAGAAAAAATTGGCGCTTATTGCCGAATTGATCGGAATTCGTGGCAACCTTGTCCTTGTGCGTGACGGCAGTGTCATCGCTTCCTTCCGTGCCGACTCCCGTATTCGCCCGGGAGAGCCGTACCATCCACTTCCAGACCAGGAAAAGCTTGATCCCCGTGCAGTATCTCCCCCGGTCGTTGCCGGGTTTCTGACGGCTGCCGATCCCATCCGGGCGCTCGTGCGGGAGATCGATGGGATGGGAAAGGACACCGCAGTGGCGGTGCTGGCGAAAAATGCCGGTCCGGATGCTGTCGCAATGAGGATTGCGGAGGTTGTTTCTCACGTTGCGGCACCGGTGGGATGTTACGTGCCGGACACGGATAAAGCGTACTTCTTCCCAGTCGAGGGTTGTGACCGAATGGCGAGCTTTTCCGCGGCCGTTGATCGGGAATACACGGCAGCGCACAATGAGTTTCCCGAGGAAGGCAAGAGCCTGCGCCTTGGGTTTGCACGTGCAATCGCAAAACGAAAGGGCACCGTTGCTAAGCTCGAACGGTGGTTGGAAGATGCGAACAACGAGAATCTTCTTCGTCACTACGCCGACCTGATTATGATCCATTTAAATGATTTGTCGCGTGGAGCCGCACGCGCCGACCTCATTGATCCGGCAACTGAGACTACGGTGGCGGTTCCGCTCAACCCACGGTTACGGCCGGTGGAGAACGCCCAGGCCATGTACGAGCGTGCGAAACGGTTGCACCGCGGGCGACCACGCGTGCTCGCCCGCAAACACCGATTAGAGCGTGAAATTGCGCTTCTGGAAACGGCGATCTCCGCGGTGGAGGCGGGACAGGCACCGCCTCCGGCAGCGCTCGCTCTGCTATCGTCTCCGTCTCAACGTCATACCCGCCGCGTTGCTCCCGCAGCGCCGCGTGTCTATCACATCGACGGATATGCCGTCGAAGTGGGGAAAAGCGCTGCTCAGAACGATGCCCTGCTGCGCCGTGCTCGTCCCGATGATTTGTGGTTCCACGTTAAGGATCTACCAGGAGCACATGTGATCGTGCATCGGCACGATAAAGAGGAAATCCCGGCCGCGGTGATCGAAGGGGCGGCGCGACTGGCAGTGCGATTCTCCAAGGGGCGGGATGAAAAGCGGGTAGAGGTGAGCTACACCACGATGAAGCACGTGCGCAAGCCAAAAGGGGCACCGCCAGGGTTGGTAATCCTCGCGCGGGCGGATACACTCACAATAAACACGACCGAACATGCAGGAGAAGATGAATGACTATTGAGCTTATACTGGGATATGTTCTATCACTCATTGCCGTATTTACCGCTATCATTCTCCATGAGGTGGCGCATGGCTATGTCGCCTACCGGCTCGGCGACCCGACGGCCAAGATGAGCGGGCGCCTGAGTCTTAACCCGCTTGTTCACATCGATCCAATTGGAACAATCCTCGTCCCGCTTTTTCTCGTGTTAATGCGGGCGCCATTTCTGTTTGGGTGGGCAAAGCCGGTGCCGATTAACCCCAACTATTTTCGCAACCCGTTTAAGGGGATGATGTACGTAGCGATCGCCGGTCCGGGTACGAACATTGCCCTTGTGCTCATCACAGCCGGAATTGGACGCGGACTGCTGGGAGCCGTTCCCAATACCGTTCTATTCGGAACTACGTTTCTCGCCTATTTCTGGCAAGCGGTATTTTCATTCCTCGGGGTGTTTATCATCATCAACGTCATTCTAGCGTTATTTAACATGATCCCGATTCCACCGCTGGACGGCTCTCGTGTCCTTACTTATTTTTTGCCTGCGGGAGGAAAGCGAACGATGCTGACA
>WFSM01000150.1 GCA_015485945.1 Candidatus Bipolaricaulota bacterium
ACAGGGCTATCGTTATCTAGAAAAGTTTTTGTCGAAAGGGGAAGAGTGAAGACAGTATTGGTGCTCGGAGCTGGCCTCGTCTCCGGTCCGCTCGTGCGATACTTGCTCGTGCAGGACGGCATTGCGGTGACGGTGGCGGATGTCTATTTGGAGAAAGCACAGCGGCTAATTGGAACCGCGACAAACGGCACGGCAGTGGAACTCGACGTCCACGACGAACCGGCGTTGGAACAGCTTATCGCTGCGAGCGATTTGGTGGTCAGCCTACTTCCGTACGTGTATCACCCCCTCGTGGCGCAATTATGCGTCAGACAGAGGACGCCGATGGTCACAGCGTCGTACGTCAAGGACACGATGCGTGCCCTCGATGCCGCCGCTCGGGAAGCGGGTGTGATCCTGTTGAACGAGATCGGGGTCGATCCCGGAATTGACCACATGTCAGCGATGCGGGTGATCGACCGGATCAGAAGCGCCGGCGGTGATCTTGTGAGTTTCTCGTCCTATTGCGGCGGCCTGCCCGCTCCCGACGCAAACAACAATCCGTTTGGATACAAGTTTTCCTGGAGTCCACGCGGCGTTCTGCTCGCTGGCAAGAACCCGGCCCGCTACCTGGAGGACGGCAACGTGGTGGACATTCCTGGCGAAGAGCTGTTTTTGCATCATTGGCCGGTGGAGATCGCGGGGGTGGGAACGCTGGAGGGGTACCCCAACCGCGATTGCCTACCGTACATCGATACGTATGGAATCCACGGCGTGACCGGAATGTTCCGGGGCACACTGCGGTATCCCGGCTGGTGCGAGACGATGGCGAACATCGTTAAACTGGGATTGTTGGATGAATCGCCGCGCAACGATCTCGTGGGGATGACGTTCGCCCAGTTCATGGGGGTGATGATCGGCAGACCAGGGACGGCGACCACAGCCGACGTCGCAGGATTTCTTGGGATTCCTCCCGACTCGCCGGTGCTCGATAAGCTCGCATGGCTCGGGCTGTTCAGCACTTCACCATTGCCCGCGGACGTCCAATCCCCCATCGACGTCCTTGTTGCCGTGATGCTGCCACGGATGCAGTATGCTCAGGGAGAGCGGGACATGCTTGTGATGCAACACCAGTTCGTTGCCCAATACCCTGACCGCAGGGAGCGGATCACAGCAACGTTGGTTGACTACGGAATTCCACACGGTGATTCGTCGATGTCACGGTTGGTGGGATTGCCAGCTGCGATCGGGGTGAAACTCATTCTCACCGGGGAAATCACCCTGACCGGAGTGCAGATCCCAGTTGTGCCTGAGATATATATGCCCGTACTTAATGAACTGGAAACGATGGGGGTGCGGTTCTCCGAACAGACCGAGGTGATCTCATCCTGAACAGCAAAGCCGCTCTGTCCTTCGGGGCGAGTATTGAGGGATTCTTTTACGGGCGCGCTCCCGAAGAGCGGGTCGGAATTGTCGCTGCGGCCCGGGCAATCGCTGAATTGGGATTGGGGATCGAAGTATGGAGCACACGCGGGGCAGATGACGAACGACTGACTCCAGACAATGTACCCGAGTTGCGCATGGCGTGCACCGGCGCACCATTTATGTCGATGCATGCTCCCCCGAATCTGTGGCAATGGAATCCAGCCGGGTTGCGCGCTGAGATCGACTTGGCGGGCGCACTCGGAGCGGTGACGCTCGTTGTGCATCGGGAAACACTGGGACTCGGTGATGCCACTTCGCGCCCCGATATTCCGGAGATCCGTCGGCTGTGCACGCGGGCCCATGGCCACGGCGTGCGGTTAGCGCTGGAAAACGGGTTTGATTCAATGTGGGCGCTTGACCTTATCCTCGATACAGTCGGGGATGACCCGGAGAAAACCAACCTTGGAATTTGTATTGACGTCGGACACGCCCACATCTCGCACGACGCCGGCCGCCAGCCAATCCGCAACTACCTCGAGCGCTATCGCGGTTCTCTCATCCATCTGCACCTGCACGATAATGATGGCACAGCCGACGATCATCTCCCGCCGGGCGCTGGCACCATCGATTGGCGTGCGGTGTTGGAAACGGTCAATCGAATTGGGTACAGCGGTCCGGGAATCATCGAGATCCACACTCACGATGATCCGGCGCATATCGTTGCCACGGCGCGCGCATATCTGGACGCGTTCCAACACGGGCAATGATCAGCAATCACAAGGTCCCATTTTCACTGCATGCGCGTATACTGGGCGTGGAGGTGACATGATGGTGCAATGCAGTCTGCGGGCTGGGCTGGTGGAGGTGGCGGTGGTGACTCCGGGATTCGCCGATACCACGCGGGTGCTTCAACCGAACAATACCGACTATTCTCCGGAAACGCTCGCCACACTTCTCCCAGCGATCGATACCCCGGCGACGGTCATTGATGATTATCACCGGGGTGGGCGCCGTTATTTCAACGCTGATGAATGGGACAGCGTGAAGTTTGCGGCTCCGGCCACATATCTTGTCACTCGTACCGTGACTGGCAGCCGCGGGACACGGACGTCCATTGGTTATCAATTCGCGGTCCGAAAACCAAGCGTGTACACACCGACGCCACGCGGTGGCTGCGGCGGCCACAAATAATAATGATGAATGGTACGATACGAGTCGTCACATTTTTCCTCGTTATATTATTGGTGTCGGTTGTTGTCACCGCCCAACCATCTATCTCGCCGCAATTTCTATCCCATTACACTATTGATGTCAAAATTGATTTTGTCACCGGTACATTTACTGGATCGGAGGATGTCACCTATTGGAATACAACTGGGAGCGCGTTAGAACAGGTTGTTTTCCGGATCTACCCGAATTCTCAGTACCTGTACGGGCCGGGAACGTTACACGTGGATGCGGTGCATGTCCAGGGGGCCGCGGTGGCAGCAGCGCCCACCGGCGATCACACTGTGCTCCCGATTGATCTTCCGCGGCCGCTGCCGCCGCAAAGTCGGGCGACGATCGCGGTAACGTTTACCGGGAAACTGTCACGCTGGAGTGATGGAACCCCCACAGTGCCGAGTGATTACGGGATTTACGCGGCGACCGCGCACACACTGACGCTGGCGTCGTTCTACCCGATACTGGCTGCATACACCCCTGGGTCGGGATGGGATCGGACGCCGGTCGGCCCAATCGGTGACGCGGTGACGAGTGACATCGCAAACTACGACGTGACTGTCACTGTACCCGCCGGGGTTGTAGTTGTCGGTTCAGGCGAGCGAACCGGCGTCACGCAATCGAGCGCTGGCGTCCAATACCAGTTTGTCGGGCAGTTGATGCGCGATTTCATGCTCGTCGCCGGAGACAATTTCGCCACACGGACAGAGGATGCCGGGAACACCCGCCTTACCACATATTTTCGTCCGAATGACCACCGTGCCGCCGCCACCGCGATCGAGGACGGTACACGGGCAATCGCCATTTACAACAAGCTGTTCGGAGCGTGTGCTTATCCCAAGGTCGATATCGTCGAAGTGCCGTTGGCGCGTGCTGCCGGCGTGGAGTACCCGGGGTTGATACTGGTCGCGGCCAGTTACTGTGCCGATCCGAGCACGCGGTTTTTCTCCATCATTATCTCGCACGAGCTCGCACACCAGTGGTGGTATGCGGCGGTGGGAAATGACGTCACTGCGGAGCCATGGCTCGATGAGGCGCTTGCGACTTACTCGTCGGTAATCTACTTGGAGAAGACGGCCGGACCGCGGACTTCACGTGCTGTGCTCGCTGAATTTCGCGAGCAATATCAGCGCGCACGCGCAACTCATCCCAACCTAGCGGTGGCCAGTCCTACGTACCGGTTCCCGAACGATGCTACATACAGCGCTATTGTGTACAGCGGCGGCGCCTGCTTTCTCAACGCAGTACGAGTTGCCATCGGAGACAGCGCGTTTTTCGCCGCTCTTTCCGAATACTACCGCCTATTTAAATTCCGGCGCGCCACCGCGCATGACCTTCTCGCTACGTTCACGCATACGTGCGGGTGCGATCTTGATAAAATCTACACTGCGTATCTGAAACCGGCTGTAGTGACAACACCATAAGCGAAACTTTGCCGGACTGGTTGTGTATCTTTAGCAAAAAGGAGGGAGTTCAATGTCGAATTTAAAACTTTCCATCGGCGCGGTTTTCATTCTGGCGTTCGGCCTGATTATCGCCGGGGGCGGAGCACTGGGCGCCACAGCAAACTTACTTGCCGCCAACTACTATCTCATCTCGATTGGCACGGTGGACACGTCAATCGCCACCATCATCCATACTGCGCAAACGAGTGGTTACACCGTTATCGTACGCAGCGGGGATGTGGTTCACGCCTATCGCGGTGCGACGGAGATAACAACACCGGGAAAGGACCTGTTGAATGCTAGCCCACTTCTTTACGTGGATGACGGCCAGTTCCTCATGCAGGTGCGCGGAGAAGACTACGATTACGCCGTCCGCCCCGGTGAGGGGACGAGTTACACGCTGGTAGTCGTACCGCACAAGGATTTACCGCTGGCAGATACGCTAACAACGGTGATTACTGCGCTGCAGAAGATGAATGTAGTGGGATCAGAGGTAAATATGGAGTTTCAAACGTTCCCGCAGCACGCCACGAAAACCCCGGCTCCGCCAGCGGGAGTCCCGATCGATTCGAGATTATATGCCGTGATGGTGGCGCCTGATTGGTTCACTGCGACGGCAAACGCGGGCCTTACCCGTGTCGGCTTGCGGGTGGAAGTAGTGGCGGAAAAGCTTCCCAACGGGGATATTCCGATGGAGTTTCGCCAGTACATCGAGAGCGAGACAACCGGGTTAGCAAAGTTGCTTCTCCCGATCAACAAGCTCGTTGACCTGGCGCGAGCACCGACGATCGGTTACCTCCGTCCTCCCTACCAACCGCACCCGGCAACACCGTAAGGGAGGATATTGATGAAAAAAGTACTTGTATTGCTATTTTTCGTTGCGCTGTTGGGAACGGTGGGATGGGCAGCTCAATCCAAATTGATAATCGGAGTTGAATCATCCACCGCGGGCGAGTGGACAAAGCTCGCCTCGTCGTTCACTGCAGCAACCGGGATTGATGCATCAGTACGGGCATATTCCGCAAGCCAGCTTGGGAAGCAGATATTTCGCTCCGGACTGACCCGATCTGGGGATCTTAACCTGGTGATGGTGAACCGCGCGTGGGAAGCAACGCTTGCCCGTTACCTCGCCGATTTGACCCCGTACAAAGACGAACTGCTGAAACATGGGCTGTCGCCGGTGTACGTAAACGGGCGCCTGATTGGAACATGGATCTCATTTGCGCCCGATTGGTTCCTTGGAGTGTTGGTGTGGCCTGAGGACCCCGACGCTGCGCTTATGTTCTATCGCGAGCTTACGGGCACCAAAACCGTCTCTACTCCGACACCAGTGTCCCCCGAATCGGTGATTAGAACGTTTACTACCACCAAAATATCCCGGGCGGAACACAATCCAAAGCTCGACGGCTCACTGGAAACGTTGATTCAAGCCGCAAAGGCGACGGTGGGGGCGATGGCGGCACAGGTGAGGGGAAGTCTTCCCCCCGCTGCGCAGGCCGCGTTGACTAGTTTGGCTAAGATGTACGGAATTCCACTTAACCCCAATACGGGAATGGTTACAGTGGTGCTCGAGTCGCGTAACGCCCAAGCAACGGCCAACAACGTCGCCGCTCTCGGTGTAAGTCGCACTGAAATCACGCCTGTCCCGCAACTGGTGAAAGTGACAGTCCCAGTTTCCGAGCTCGCCACGCTTGCTTCTAAACTCACCGGGGTCACATTTATCCGTGCCCCCTATCATCCGTATCCAATGGCGGTCACCGGCGAAGGGATCGCGGCGATCAACGCCGATGCTTATCATGCCGCTGGGATCACCGGAAGCGGAGTGAAGGTAGCGATTATCGACCTCGGATTCGCTGGATTGTCGCAGGCACAAGCTCGGGGCGACATCCCCTACTCCGTGGTGGAAAAGGATTTCACCGGCACCGGTGTCACCACCGGGATTTCGCACGGCACCGCGGTGACGGAGATCGTACATGAGGTCGCGCCGGGAGCTAAACTTTATCTGATCAAGATCGCTGACGAAGTCGATCTTGACGAGGCGGTTACCTATTGTCTCCAAAACGGGATCAAGATTATCAACCACTCTCTCGGCTGGTACAACACCAACTTCTACGACGGCACCGGGACAATCGCCGACATCGCCAACCGTGCGATTCAAGGCGGCATCCTGTGGGTGAACGCCGCTGGCAACGAAGCTGAGAACCACTGGGAGGGAACGTTCACCGATACGAACTCCGACGGCTGGATGGATCAGTCGATTACGTTTTATGCGGCCACTGGTTCACCGGTAGTTATCTATATGACGTGGAACGATTGGCCGCGAGCGTCAACCGATTACGATCTGTACCTGTACGGCCCCGGAGGCAGTCTCGTCGCTTCTTCCACCAAACAGCAAACCGGACAGGAACAGCCAACCGAAACGATTCAGACAACCGCGAATTCTACCGGAACGTACACGATTCGGGTAAAGGGAACGGGATCGAAGAAAATCGAAATCTACAATCTGTATCAGCATCTCACACCCGCCGTTGCAACAAGTTCCATCATTGCGCCCGGAAACGTGGCCGCAGTGGTAACTGTGGGCGCAGTCGCGTGGGATCATTACAGCACCGGACCAATCGAACCGTACAGCTCGCAAGGGCCGACCAATAACGGTCTTACCAAGCCCGATCTGGTCGCACCGGACAATGTAACCACCGGAACAAGCCCGTACACTCATTTCAAAGGCACTTCGGGCGCAACTCCCGAGGTTACCGGTGCGGCGGCGCTGCTGTTATCACAGGATCCCGCACTCACCGAGGCGCAGCTGCGGGCTGAGCTCATCTCCGATACGATCCCGATGGGACCACAGAACATCTACGGACACGGACGCCTTGTGCTTCCAACACCGACGGCAGTCAATCAACCGCCGCACGCGGCGTTCAGCTATACCCCGAGTGCACCCACCGTTAGCACGGTGATTACGTTCAACGCATCCGCATCCAGTGATCCCGATGGGACCATAGTTTCTTACGCGTGGAACTTCGGCGACGGCACGACGGGATCGGGTGTCACCGTGCAGCATTCCTACACGGCGCCGGGGACATATACAGTGCAACTTACCGTGCGCGATAATGCCGGCGCGACTGATTCTGCAACCGCGCAAGTATCCGTTGCCCCGGTAGCTAATCAACCGCCGCACGCGGCGTTCAGCTACACACCACCCAATCCCAACCCGGGCGCCTGGGTACACTTCGACGCATCCGCATCCAGTGATCCCGATGGGACCATCGTTTCTTACGCGTGGAACTTCGGCGATGGCTCTACCGGGACGGGAGTGAGCGTGTATCACCAATTCACGAGCGCTGGTACTTACGGCGTACGTCTTACCGTGCGTGACAATGCCGGGGCGACTGACTCCGTCACACATTCCGTGGTGGTGGCGGCTGTCATACCACCGCCGCACGCCAACGCCGGCGGTCCGTATACCGGAGTAGTAGGACAGCCGGTGACATTAAATGGATCAGCATCGACTGGTTCCATCGCTCAATATATGTGGAACTTCGGCGACGGCACGAACGGAACGGGAGTGACGGTGCAGCATGTGTATGGCGCACCTGGCACTTATACCGCCACGCTTACCGTGGTGGGCACGACCGGGCAACAGTCAAGTGATACCACCCAAGTGGTGATCTCCCAACCGGTTCCGCCGCTATCGGTAAAGCTGTCGCTTCCCAAGGGATCCTATCAGGTGGGAGAAGCAATTGTGGTCACCTACACCGTGAACCGCGCGGCATACGTGTACATCTGTGATGTGGATCCAACCGGCAAGGTCATCCTATTGTTCCCGAGCTATCTCGAACCGGATAACCACGTCGCGGCGGGAACGCACACGCTCCCGGGGCGGAATTACACCCTTCGGGTAGCCGCGCCGGCGGGAACGGAGAGGCTGTACGCGTTTGCGGCAACGAGTCCATTACCGAATTTCCCAACTAGTTTTGGAAATGGATTCCCAATTCTGAGCTACAACTCAGCGGGATTTATCAATACCGTCCGCCAGACAATGCAATCCCAAATCGCTTCCGGCAATTGGGCGGAGGACACGCTCAGCTTTACCGTCGTCGCCGTACCGACAACCGGAACGCTGCGGATTTCATCGTCGCCGCAGGGCGCAAGTGTAACTGTGGATGGAACGCCGGTGGGACCGACGCCGGTACAGGTTACCGCGGGTGCGGGAACGCACACGGTTGTCCTCACTAAACCCGGATACCAGACTGCTACCCGCCAGGTGACCGTGACCGCCGGACAGACGAGCTACCTGAACGTCACGCTCACGCCCACCCCGCCGCAGAATCAACCACCGGTTCCCGCGTTCACGTACTCGCCCGCTCATCCCATCGTCAACCAGACAGTGCAGTTCAACGGCTCGGGTTCGTATGATCCTAACGGCTCAATCGTGTCCTACGCGTGGAGCTTCGGCGACGGTGGAACCGCCAGCGGTGTGACGGCATCACACAAGTACACTCATACTGGTACGTACTCCGTGCGCCTCACTGTCACCGACAACGGTGGCATCAGTAGAACGAAGACGCAGTCGATTACGGTCGCCGCTGCACCATCGTTTGCTGCCCTCCGCGGCTTTTGGGCGTTCAATAAAGGAAGCGGCAACACGGTTCACGACTCATCAGGTAACGGAAATACCGGCACGATTCACGGGGCAAGTTGGACAACCGGCAGTCCGGATGGATCAAAAGCGCTCGCGTTTAACGGGAGCAGCTACGTCACGATCCCCGCAAACGCCAGCCTCAACATCACCGGTGTGATTACCGTGGAAGCGTGGATCAATCCGTCATCCTTCGGGGGAATACGGCGGATCGTGAGCCAGGATGGAAGCGGACCATCCGACAATCACTTCTACCTTGCCCTTGACGGCGACAAGATCAGCTTTGCCGTGTTTACCAACGCATGGCGTAAGGTGATCGGTTCAACTACTCTACACGCGGGCACATGGTATCACGTTGCTGGCGTATACACCGGTAATAAACTGCGGGTGTATCTCAACGACCATTTGGAAGGGGAACTCAGTTCATCAGGTGCAATTGGTCAAGGCCAGGCTACTGTCGGAGTTATTATCGGGGCAAATAGTGCGGGAGCGCAGGGATTCCAAGGCAAGATCGATGAAGTAAAGATCAATGCCGCTGCTCTCAGTCCGTCTCAATTCACCCTGCTTCCGACCGGCAACCAGCCGCCGATCGCCAGTTTTACCTATACCCCCGCCCATCCTCGTGCTGGTGAATACGTGAAGTTCAAGTCGACATCGACCGATCCGGACGGCAAGATTGTGTGGACCACCTGGACACTGGGCGACGGCGCATTTTCCGTCGGTCCGGCACCATGGCACAAGTATAAGCAGCCG
This sequence comes from Candidatus Bipolaricaulota bacterium, assembly GCA_015485945.1. Lineage (GTDB taxonomy): Bacteria > Bipolaricaulota > Bipolaricaulia > UBA7950 > UBA9294 > S016-54. The sequence continues at coordinate 9,466 of WFSM01000150.1, forward strand.
GGTACGTACACAGTGACGATCACTGTCCGCGATAATAACGGCGCCGAATCGAAGACGAGCAAAAAAATCACGGTGACCCAATAACCAAGCGGGTATATCGCGTGATTCATCCGGGGGAGAATTTTCTCCCCCGGTTTTTATTGGGGGTAAACAGGACAACCATCCCGTATTAACAGGTCGTATTGCCTGGCAGACGGCATCGGATCCGACGATAAATGATGATGGAATGTCGAATCTGAAGTGGGTACTCGCGATCCTGTTAGTTCTCGGTGGGGGATGGTTGCTTCCCATCACCGGACACGCTGCAACCGCAGTCGGGTTTGGGGTTGGCATGCCGGCCGCTACCGTAATTGATTGGTCACACTCATTTCCTTACGTCACTGTCGAAGCGTTCACCGACTCCAACCTTGCGGTCCAGTTTACCATCGGAACGTATCCCACTGATTTCCCGACCGGGTTCGAGACAAGTACAAGCTTCATTGTCAAGGGATGGGGCGGTCCGGTGGCGGTATACGCTGGCGCTGGGGTGTCCGTTTACTGGAAGTGGCTGACGGCGGAGTCTGTCTGGAAGTGGTCACCGTACATGAACATGCTTGCCGGGATGGAATGGCGTGTGGCCGCACCGCTGTCGTTGTTCTGCCAGGTGCGCTCACTCGATCCGATTCCGCTTACGTTCACCGTGCATCCCCAGGTGTCACTCGGAGCTCGCCTCGTGTTCGGTCCGCCCCTTTCTCCCACTGGTCCGACTGATGGCGTTGCCCTGTGGGTAATCATCGGGTTGGGAGTGCTAGCGCTTGTTGCGTATCTGCCCCGCAATTAGCCAATAATTGCCATTATCTTGCTCGGGCGGTTGCATTAGATAACCATTAATGTTAGACTTATGTCTAAGTTCAACCGCTGTCTAATTAATCTGCGGGTGAACACGGCGGTGACGAATGACGCAATCTTTACAATTGCGGTGGGATTACGGAACGGCGTATGATTTTTTCCAGAGCTTGACGGTGCTACACCAACCGGCTCGGTTCGGAGTACGCGGTGCATGGACGGCGGGGATGCGCGCCCGTCTCACCCCGAACGCACGGCGGATTCTGAAACAAGGGCAGCACGTCATTCACACGCCGGTACACTGGCTCTATACGCTTCCCGCTCCGAAAGATGCACGCGCAGCACTAACCGCACTGGGACAAATTCCACCGCGCAAACGATTGGAGATCCTCTCATTTCGGAATGACGATCCACCACCTCGAGTGGCGGCGACGTTACTGCAAGTGGCCGACCGCGGTACATGGGGAGATGAAGATCTCGTTGTGGTACGCGATTACGTGCGCACGCACCGGCACCATGAAAGTGCCCGTGTCACGACTGATGGCCGGGCGACCGGAATCCTCGATACCTGGGCTCAGGCAGGGACGTTTGGCGAGGGATACTTGGCGGCATTGCACAACTACCACGAGGTGTTTTTTGCTGAGGAAGAAGAGCGAATTGCCCCCGCGTTGCGAACGGCCCTTTCCCGCGCACAGGCACTCGCAGCACGATTATCGTTGCCCGATTTACTCGAGGAACTGTCACAGGGAATTAGAGTTGAGGAGCCAAGACTGCATGGAGAATTGACATTTGCTCCCTCTTATTGGATTACCCCATTGATGCTGTTGACGGCCGTCGCGCCCGCGCGCTACATCTGTCTGTTTGGTGCTCGTCCAGCCGGGGCGTCACTTATTCCCGGAGAAACGGTCCCGGATACGCTGTTGCGGGCACTGAAAGCGCTGTCCGATCCAACCCGACTTAAAATCCTGCGCTATGTAGCGCATACCCCACTCACCCCCACCGAGTTGGCGCGCAAACTGCGGCTGCGCACTCCGACCGTGATGCATCACTTGCATGCCCTGCGCCTTGCCGGGTTAGTACAAGTAATGATTGCTCCAGGCGCGGACGACGAACGGAAGCGCTATGCTCTGCGGCCGCATGCCTCAGCGGAGGTCGGCAGCATGTTGGCGGCGTACTTGAAGGAAGGAGGCGTTGACGACCAATGAGAGGGTTGGCGGAGTGGCTGTGGAAATATCGGATGCGCGTGTTCGCCGGGTTTATCTCTCTACTTGTGGTGGATGGCGCCGGACTCCTCGTCCCGCTTGTAATCCGCGGTGCCATCGATCGTCTCACGCGTGGTGAAGGCGGTGTACTGCGCAGCGGGCTGTACATCGTTGGATTGGCCGTCATCGTCGTGATATTCCGATTTCTGTGGCGTTATTTCTTCATCGGCACAGCACGCCGGATTGAACGTGATTTGCGCGCGAAGCTGTATCAGCACTTTCTCACGTTATCGGCGTCGTTCTACAACTCTCACAAGACGGGCGAGTTGATGGCACACGCCACTAACGATATCGATGCGGTCAGCCGGGCGTGTGGATTTGGTGTGCTGACGATCGCCGATCCGTTATTTATGATTCCGGTGGCGGTGGGCATCATGGTGTCAATTGACCCCCACCTCACTTTGTACGCTATTCTCCCGCTGCCGGTTTTGACCGCATTCATGCTCGGGTTCGGTCGTTTAATCCATCATCGATTCGAGACTGTGCAGCAAGTCTTCTCCGAGCTGATGGAAAAAGTGCGGGAGAATGTAGCGGGGATCAGAGTGGTAAAGTCGTTCGTGCAGGAGAACGGAGCGGCGCGGGATTTCAGCCACGTAAACGAGCGGTTTGTGGACAGAAACATGGCATTGGTACGAGTGTGGGGGCTGTTTCAGCCGCTGATTGGTCTGATGAGCGGGGCCACGCTTGCGATCGTGCTGTGGGCAGGAGGAGTCGGCGTGATCAAGGAAAGGATCACACTGGGGGATTTCGTTGCGTTCACCCAGTACCTGAACATGCTCACGTGGCCGATGATATCGCTTGGGTGGGCGGTAAACGTCCTTCAGCGCGGAAGCGCGTCCCTCGGTAGGATCAATCGACTGCTGGCAGTCCCGCCCGCGATTACCGATCCACCGCAGCCGCGTGTCCCCAAGGACACACACATCACGATACGCAACCTGACGTTTGCCTATCCCAGCGAAGATGGGGCCACACCGCCGCCGGTTCTGCGTGGGATTAACCTGAAGGTGGAAGCCGGCACTACACTTGGAGTGGTGGGACTGACCGGGGCGGGGAAGACGACACTCGCTCATCTTATCCCGCGGGTGTTCGATCCGCCGCCGGGAACGGTATTCTTCGGCGGGGCTGACGTACGTGAATTGACGCTTGCCGAGCTGCGGAACCGAATCGGGTTCGTGCCACAGGATCCATTCCTGTTCTCCGCTACGATCAGAGACAACATTGCGTTTGGCGTCTCCACGGCGACCCAAGCCGAAGTTGAACGCGCGGCCGAGCTAGCGGGCATCCACGATGAGATCAGTGCGTTCCCCGACGGATACGACACCCGGGTTGGCGAACGCGGAATTGCCCTGTCCGGCGGGCAGAAGCAACGAGTGGCAATCGCCCGCGCCCTGCTCCCCGATCCACCGGTGCTGATCTTCGATGATCCGCTATCTGCGGTCGATGCGGAACGGGAGGCGTTTATCCTTCATAACCTGCACCAATTTTTCCACAGTCGTACGGTGCTCATCATTGCGCATCGGTTGTCAGCAGTGATGCATGCCGACCAGATTATTGTTCTTGCCCACGGTGAAATCGTCGAGCAGGGAACGCACGATCAATTACTCGCCCACGACGGAATCTACCGCCGTATCTGGCATCTGCAGCAAGCGCAACAGGAGGTGCAGTGATGCCCTACAATCCCCGTGACGACGAAGTTTTGGGCAAGGCATTCGACCTTCGGTTGATGCGTCGGCTGTTGCGATTTTTGGTTCCATACTGGCATATGTTCACGGTGTGTGTGCTCCTCACCGTTATCCTCACGGGAATTCAGCTTGGACTTCCATATATCACCAAGATAGCAATCGATCAGTTCCTCACCTTGCCCGATGCAATCGTGACGTTGCCCGCTCCGCCCACGACCGGTAATCCCGTTGCGCTCGGTGATGGACGCTACCTGGTCAACTTACAACGGGTCGATACACACGTCCGTGCGCAGTGGGAGGAAACCGGCGTCTTGCCTCCCACCCGCTACCTGTTCATCCCGGCAGGGGCCACAATCGTGGCGCATTACCCAAAGCGGTTTATCCCGGTTCCGGGTGGGTATATCGCCGATCATCAGGATCTGCGGGGACTTCCCGTCAATGACATCATCGCGTTGCGTGGTACGGCGGTGGCAGGGGTGATCCGGCTTGCCATGCTGTTCGCATTTGCGCTGCTCGTCCAGTTCTTATTCAGTGCGGGCCAGGTCTACCTTCTTCAACTCACAGGGCAGCGGGTGATGTACGACATGCGACGCCGGATTTTCGGTCACATCCTGCGATTACCCCTTTCTTACTTTGACCGTGCCCCGGTCGGTCGCCTTGTGACTAGGGTGACCAATGATGTCTCCGCAATTAACGAGATGTACACCTCGATGCTCGTGAGCTTGTTCCGTGATGCGTTTTTGATCATCGGCGTGACGGTGATCATGTTCCAGCTTGACTGGCGGCTGGCATTGGTGGTGGGGGGACTGTTCCCGCTGATCGTGCTAGCGGCATTCGAATTCCGCAATCGTGTACGCGTCGCCTACCGCGCCGTGCGGCGGGAAATCGCCCGGTTGAACGCATATCTCCAGGAGTCAATTTCCGGGATGCGAGTCATTCAGGTGTTCGTTCAGGAAGCGAAAGCAAACGCGCGGTTCCAGGGCATCAACGTCGAAAAATACCGCGCCAACATGCGTCAACTCATCACATTCGCCGTGTTCCGTCCGCTTATGAGCTTCTTAAGCTCGTTCGCAATTGCGCTTGTCATCTGGTACGGCGGGCTAAACGTGCTGCGGGGAACATTGACGCTGGGAGCACTTACCGCGTTTATTCAGTACGTACGCATGTTGTTCAATCCCGTACTTGATCTGGCACAGGGATACAATGTGCTCCAAGGAGCGATGGCCGCTTCAGAGCGGATTTTCATCCTCCTTGACACCCCGGAGGAGGATCGTGGCGGCAGCCGGGTGCTCGACCACGTTAACGGGCGCATCGAGTTCCGCGATGTCTGGTTTGCATACAACGACGACGAGTGGGTGCTTAAGGGAATTTCGTTCACCGCCGCGCCGGGAGAGCGGGTGGCGGTAGTGGGACCGACTGGGGCGGGCAAGACCACCATCATCCGCCTTTTGCTGCGCATGTACCCGGTCACACGCGGACAGATTTTGCTCGACGGCGTACCGATCGATGAACTCGACGTCGCGTTCCTCCGCCGCCAGATGGCGGTTGTGCTTCAGGATGTGTTCCTGTTTTCCGGCGACATCATGGACAACATCCGCTTGCAGAGCGACATCCCTGATGAGGAAGCAGTTGCCGCTGCACGATTTGCCAATGCTGACTTCGTGGAAGACCTTCCCGACGGCTATCACGCTGAAGTGAAGGAGCGCGGAGTGACGTTATCCGTCGGACAGCGCCAGCTCATCTCGTTCGCACGTGCGGTTGCGTTTGACCCACGCATCCTCGTGTTGGATGAGGCAACAGCGAGCATAGATTCGCACACTGAAGCACTGGTGCAGCGGTCGCTTGCCAAGATAATGGCCGGACGGACGTCGATCGTGATTGCGCATCGTCTGTCCACCATCCGCGCCGCGGACAAGATCCTCGTGATCAGCAAGGGACGCATTGTCGAACAGGGAAGTCACGACGAACTTATGGCGCATAACGGGCTGTACGCCGCCCTCTATCAGCTTCAGTTTGCCGCCCCCACCCAGGCAGGATGATTATTCCCCCATTGTCTGGTACCATAACAAGGTTATGAAGATCGGACTGAGCTTGGGCAGTGGCGGGGCGCGTGGGTATGCGCACATCGGAGTGCTTCAAGCTCTGGAAGAAGTGGGAATCAAGCCCGATCTCGTAAACGGCTCCAGTATCGGGGCCATTATCGGCGGTGCTTATGCGCTGTATTACGATTCCACACGACTTGTCGCGCTTGCTAAAGGGCTAGTTGCGCGGATGAACGTTGATTACTTCACTACCTTCCGTTATACCCACTATAAACACAGGATTCTGCGGGATTGGGCACTGAGTATCCTGTGTGACATTTCTTCGCTGCGTGGTTCTATCCTGTCGCATCGTACCAACCAGAGTGCCCTCTCTTTCCTGTTCGGCGAATATCGATTCTCCGACACTAAAATCCCGTTTGCAGCGGTGGCGGTCGACCTCATCTCCGAGACGCCGGTGGTCATTAAAGATGGGCGCTTGCGCGATGGAATTCTGCCATCGATCTCTATCCCCGGGGTTTTCCCCGCCGTGGAGCGGGACGGAATGTTCCTTGTCGATGGTGGGGTCCTCGCTGATGTGCCGGTGCGCGAGTTACGTGCTGACGGGGCGGACTTCATCATCGCGGTCAAACTGGGCGAGGATCATCCTGCACCGTATAAGAATGGGTTTGACCTCCTCACCACCGTCGATTTTCTCAAAGGGGAGAAGCTGTCCCAGTGGGAGCTGGACGAGGCGGATTTTACCATCGAGGTTGACCTCCCTCATTATAACCCAATGTGTTTCACTAATTACCGTACGGGAATCGAGCGGGGATACACAGTGGGCAAACAGGCTCTCCCCGCACTTAGAGCCAAACTTGACGCGGCCAGAGCAACGGCTGAGGTAAACCAGTGAACGGCGCTGTAGACCTTATTGGGCGCTGTGGAATTTACTGTGGCGCCTGTCCATTATACATTAAGGCTAAATGTGAAGGATGTCTAGCTGCCTCTACTACTGCATGCTCTATCTATAAATGTGTGGAAGGAAAAAGGTTAAATTACTGTGGTGAATGCTCGGAATTCCCCTGTGAGTCGCATTATCAAGCTGACACAGCTGTTTATTCGCGGGCGTATCTAGATTGGAAAAGAAAAGCAATGGATGAATGATATGAATAGCGGAATAACCCTTGTTCTCGGCGGCGTAGGGGTGCGCGGAATCGCCAACATCGGCGTCTTACAAGTGTTGCGTGACCATCAAATCCCGATTAAGAAGATTGTCACTACCGGAATTAACTCGGTTATCGCCGCTCATTATGGGCTGGGGCGGGATCTTGAGGGGTTGAGCGACCAGTTTGCGCAGTTTTTCGCTGACAATGATCGCTACTTGTGGGGAATGGAACGCCTCAGCGGTATTCCCCGTAGCGCGGTGCGCCGGACGGCGGGGAGCATCGATTACTTCTTACGACAACGATTGTTTTGTGAGATGAACCTCAAGCAGGTCAGTATCCTTCCCCGGGAGTTCGTGGACGAACGACTTCACGCTCTGTTCGGGGAGTTATCGACGGACGATCTCCGCACTCCACTCGCTGTATGCGCAATTGAGCTTGGGGGGCAAAACGCAGTATTACTGGAGACAGGGCGGCTCATCGATCTTGTGCGAGTTGGGGTCTCGTTTCCGGGTGTATTCCCGCCGGCACGGGTTGACGGGAAAGAATACATCAGCAGCATCTTATTTTCTGAACTTCCACTTGACATGTTGACCACTTCCGATCGGCCAATTGTCGCAATTGATCTTCCGAGTCCAACTGATCTGCGTCCCCCGCGGTCACTGTTGGAGATCATCGCCCGCACCGACGAAGTGCGCAGCCACGCGATCAAACAACGATTCCTTTCCCGGGCGGATACCGTGGTCAGCTTGGATGGACTGAAAAAATTCTCGTGGGGCGGATACCGCCGCGTTGCCCGGCTCGTCACCCAGGCGCGGGTGGCAATGGAAGAACAAGTCGATCTACTACAAATCGCTAGTTCGATGAATCATCCCGCGGACTGATCTCGATATCCGCCGCCGCGGGTTTGTGGCGGCGACGCTTGCCGTGATGGAACACTTCAATCAGCAGTAACAGCCCCACCGTGATCGCTCCGATTGCAATCCACGGGACTTTAACCGCGAAGTGGTTACCAACTCCCAAGCCGGCAAGGACAATCCCGAAGATCAGTCCGAGCACATCGGTTCCCCAACCGCGCACCTGTTTATAAATCGCGCCTCCAATGAGAAACGCGGCTGCGATGAGAAATCCGATCCAATGGATTGCCGGACGATTGAGAAGGAGAAATGCGCCAAATAGTAAGAGTAAAACTCCCCACACAAACCGATCAACCTGTCCCCACGACCGCGGCTTCACCATCGCTATATCACCCGTGGTTAGCATACTGAAACCCCAATGCGCAATCAATGCACCGCAGAGAATGCGACAGTAGCCACGGAAAAGATGAGCCCGGGCTATGCCGGGCTCATGAACATTGGCACCAATGGGAGGTTAGGGATCAGCTACTTCCCTTTCCGTGAATGATCTTTTCTAGCATGGTTGCCGTTTTTACATTCCCACCCTTGTTGAGCAACCCCCTCATCCTTCTCCGCGCTCATAGCAGGAAGAACGGAAACTTTCGTCCCATTCCCCTTATTGTTGCTGGGAGACTGATGGCTCAACTTTGGCCCGATCTGCATTGCCTGCCTTTGATCCGTTAAGCTGTTAATAGCGACAGTTGCCGCGCTAACGCCGGCAATATTGTTGTGCTTATTGGCGACTGCGGGCCCGTTCATGCGGGGTGCTTGAGGTGTCTCTAGCACCGGCATTCTTTGTTCGCGACTGGAAATCGATGGGTGCAGCGGGCCGTTATCATGGTTCATTCCCGGTTGAACAGTTGTACCGATCTGCTCCCGTTCTCCGCTCGTTATTGTCGCAGTGAGATGTTTCAACGCATTATCCACCACCCCCGCTGCCGGAGTCCGCGCCGTTGCCATATCTGCGATTTTAGTGACAAGCGCGGTTATCTCCGCCGGAGTGTAACCGGCAGCTTGTCCATGTCCGAGAAGAGCATACAGTGTCTTCCCGTATGCGCCCTGGTTGAGCAATGTGGTCAAGCTGACGGCAAGCTGCAACGCGCTGTCGGCGCCCATTGTTGATTTGTCCCATTGCGCCGTCCACGCCAATGCTGCGCCGATGAGTTGCGGGTCTAACTTGATCGATCCATACTGCTGGAGATGGTTTCCTAATTCCCGAATAAGGCGTTCCTTTACTTGATTACAGAGAACTTGCGCCCCGGTCTGTAGTTTATCTGCTTGTGTACATGCCTGATTAACGGCAAAAATGAGCTGCCCGGGGGTCGTGATCGTAACCGGTGTTGCCACCAACCCAACTCCCAGCGCAACAACAGTACCCAAAACAATAACAACGCTCCATTCCCACTTTACCATGATTTCCTCCTTCACTGAAGGATACAATCCAATCGTCGGTCTATCCGCAACACTTACATTGTATCATTTTGCCACCATGCTGTCAACCATGGCAGTGACGGTAACACCGAACCTCATGCGGAATCGCGGCTCCCAAGCCGCGTATGACGAACACCACTGGCGGGGCAATCCATTCAGCAGCGCCCCGAGTTCCGTTTTCTCGCATTCCGACCTGTGCTATACTTGACTGGGGAGGGGTGAAAAAGATGCGGCTTGATAATTGGATGCGGCACCGCGATCGAGTTCTCGTCATGGGAATCCTAAACGTTACCCCGGACTCATTCTTCGACGGTGGCCGTCACGTAAGCACGGCGGCAGCAGTCGAACACGCGCTGGCGATGATCGCTGATGGGGCTGATATCATCGACATTGGCGGCGAGTCGAGCCGTCCTGGTGCCGCTCCAGTACCGGCGGAGGTGGAGATTGCACGGGTAGTGCCGGTTATTGCTGAGATCAGAAAACAATCAGACGTCCTGATTTCGATTGATACAACGAAGGCGCCGGTCGCGCGCGTGGCGCTCGATGTCGGCGCGAATATCGTAAACGATATCAGTGCACTTCGGTTTGATCCCGAGATGTCATCTCTTATTGCCGCAACCGGCGCATATGTAGTGCTGATGCACATGCAAGGAACGCCGCGAACAATGCAGCAGCACCCGCATTACTCTGATCCTGTCACCGATATTAAAGCGTTTCTCGCCGCACGGATGCAGGCCGCAGTCCGCACCGGGATTGCGGAGGACAACATCATCCTCGATCCCGGAATCGGGTTTGGCAAACGACTTGAGCACAATCTCGCCGTGGTGCGCGCAATTCCAGCATTTACAGAATTGGGGCCTCCGGTTTTGATCGGACTGTCGCGCAAGTCATTCCTCGGTGAGATCCTCAACGTTGAGGTTACAGATCGACTTGTGGGCACAATCGCTGCCAATGCGATTGCGATCAGAAATGGAGCGGATATCATCCGCGTACACGACGTGAAGGAGGGGAAGCAGACGGCCGCGGTTGCGCACCGTCTGCGGAGCGATGCACCTTGAACTAGCCGACTTTCTTGCTCATCCGGGTAAGCACATTCCGTTTGCCATTGACCTGAACGCCAGCCGTGCAACGGCGCAGCTTGTCGAGGGGCGGTTTGTCACCGACATTCACGTTGCCGGTGAGGCGTTCGTCCAGCTTGCTACCATGTATCTGCGGGTCAAAATAACCGCGGTGATTGAGCAGCCGTGTTCGCGCTGCCTGGCACCGGTGCAAAGCACGGTCGATCTTGCGGAGTCATTTACGATTCCGGTTGCCGCCACTGACACGAGCACGGATCTGCTGCCGCAAGTGATCGCGTTCATTCGTAACTCGCTTGATCCGCACCCCTTGTGCCGACCGGACTGTAAGGGCCTGTGCCCGGTGTGCGGGATCAACCTTAACGAGCATCCTGACCACGTATGCCCGGAGCTGGTCAAGAACGATCGCCTGCGGCTGGGAGACTTTCTTAAATGAGCGTCGGACCGATTGCCATCGGGCTCGATCCCGGGCTTGCCACCACCGGTTACGGAGTGGTACAGCTGCGGCGCGACGGATGGGAAGCGATCGCCGGTGGGGTGATCGAGACGGAGAAAGGGCTCCCGCGGACAGCGCGCCTGGCCGACATCTATCGTGAGGTACGAGCACTGATCGCGACCTATCAGCCAATTGGGGTGGCGATCGAAGAGATTTACCTCGCCCGCAATGCCCGCACCGCAATGGGCACAGCGGAGACACGTGGGGTAATTCTCCTTGCTGCGCACGGAACCCCGGTCCGCGGCTATACGCCGCTTCAGGTAAAGAAACGGATCACCGGATACGGGCGCGCAAACAAGGGACAGGTGCAGGCAACGGTGCAACAACTTCTCAGCCTGTCCCAACTTCCCAAGCCGGATGACATGGCGGATGGACTCGCCCTTGCCCTGTGTTATCTCTTCGATCTGTCCGGAGTGAAACAGGAGGAACGTGTCTACCTATAAAGAGATCCTCAATCTGCCGCAGGATCCGGATGCGCGCCGTATCCTCCTGTTCGACGGACATTCGATCGCCTATCGTGCGTTTTACGGGATTCCCGACCTGAGCACGCGCGACGGCCGCCCCGTAAACGCGATCTATGGATTTTTGCGGATTTTGATCAAGACGATGCGTGAGTTCCCGTCGGCTTATGCCGCAGTGGCATTCGACGCCGGCGGCGAGACGTATCGGCATCGGATACTGCCCCAATACAAGGCAAACCGGGTGGAGATTCCCGCTGAACTCGCGGCGCAACTCACCCCGTTGCAAGAGCTGCTGGATGCGCTTGGGATCACGATCATCGCCCGTGAGGGGGTGGAAGCGGATGACCTCCTCGGTGCGATTGCTCACCGTGCGGCGGACAAGTCCATCACCGCACTCATAACCACGTCGGACAAAGACCTTGCTCAACTTGTGAACGACAAAATCCTGCTTATTCGTCCCGCCGGCCGCCGCCCAACCGGGGAGATCGAACTGTTTACCCGGGAGAAGGTAATCGAAAAATACGGCATCCCCCCCGAGCGAATTGTCGATTACCTCGCGCTGATCGGGGATAGCTCCGACAACGTGCCCGGAGTGCCCGGAGTGGGGGGAAAAACGGCAGCCAAGCTGCTCCAGGAATTCGGCGATCTCGATTCCGTGCTTGCCAACGCGGACAAGGTGCGGAATACACGCGTCCGTGACGGATTAACCGTCCACGCCGCCGACGCCCGCCGCGCCCGCGAGTTGATCGCCCTCAAGTTGGACACCGCGGTAGGCAACGTACCGGACGACTATGCATTACAGAGGATCGATGTCCCCCGTGTGCGGAAGATCCTCACCGAGCTCGAGTTCCATTCGGTACTGAACGAACTCAACCTGACGACCGCTCCACCACTGGCCACGCCACAGCCCACCGCGGCGGAGTACACTGCAGTGCTCACTGACGATGAGTTAATGCGGGTGATCGGCGAGCTTTCCCACACAGCTGCGTTTTCCCTCGATCTGGAGACAACGAGCCGCGATCCGATGCGCGCCCGAATTGTGGGAATCGCGCTTTCCCCGCGTCCGTACCGCGGCTATTACATCCCGGTCGGGCACGACTACCTCGGTGCTCCTGCCCAGCTTGCAGTGGACCATGTCCTCGCCCAACTTCGACCGCTTATCGAGGGCGAAACACCGGAGGTTATCGGACAGAACATCAAGTACGACTTGATCATCCTACGGCGGTACGGGATTGAACCGCGCGGGATCAGCTTTGATGCGATGATTGCTTCCCACCTCTCCCGCCCGGAGGAACGGCATCACAACTTGGAGGAAATTGCGCGCTACTACTTGAACTACGAGATGTTGTCGTACAAGGAGCTCGCCGGCAAGGAAGGGAAGATTGCCCAGGTCGCAGTTGACCGAGCGGCGTTCTACGCTGCTGAAGACGCGGAAATCGTGTACCGGGTAAAACATCCGTTAGAGGAGGCGTTAGAAAAGGCAGGGGCAACGCGGTTGTTCCTCGACGTGGAGGTACCGCTTATCTCCGTTCTCGCGCGGATGGAACGTAATGGGATCCTCGTGGACAAGGACGTTCTCGCTGTACAGGGAAAGGAAATTCGGGGCAAACTAGCGATTATCGAACGCGACCTGTACGAAATGGCAGGCGAGGAATTCAACCCCAATTCGCCGCGCCAGGTGGCTCAAATCCTATTTGATCACCTCGGGCTACCGGTGATTGATAAAACGCGCACAGGGCCGTCAACAAGCGCCCGTGTCCTCGCCGAGCTTGCCGTTCACCATCCGTTACCGGGCAAGCTGATCGAGTACCGCGAGCTGCAGAAGCTGCTATCCACCTACATCGACCGCCTTCCTGCAGCGATCAATCCCGACACCGGCCGGATTCACACCTCGTTCCATCAGACATCGACCGCCACCGGGCGCCTGTCATCGTCTGATCCCAACCTGCAGAATATCCCCACCCGCACCGAGATCGGCGAACGAATCCGGCGCGCGTTTGTAGCCCCGCCGGGATCGGTTCTGATCGGCGCCGATTATTCTCAAATCGAGCTGCGGCTGCTGGCACACATGTCTGGCGACCCAGCATTAATCGCTGCGTTCCGTGACGAAAAGGATTTACACCGCATGACTGCGAGTCGGATATTCGCGATTCCCGAGGAAGCGGTAACCGATAAACTGCGCGATGCGGCCAAGCGCATCAACTTCGGGATTATCTACGGAATCAGCCCATTTGGACTGGCACGCGAGCTTGGGATACCCCGCAACGAGGCGAAGGACTATATCGACCGATTTTTCGCCGCCTACCCGCGGGCCAAGGAGTTCATCGACGAGCTGATCGCCCGGGCGACCGAGTGCGGTTATGCTGAGACGATCCTCGGTCGCCGCCGTCCGCTTCCGCACTTGAAATCGAACAACGTCCCCCGCCGCAACTTCGATAAGCGCAACGCGGTTAACACGCCGATTCAAGGGAGCGCCGCCGACCTCATCAAACTCGCCATGCTCAAACTTGATCAGTTAATCGAAGATGAAACGCTAACCGCAAAGATGCTTCTGCAAATCCACGACGAGCTCATCTTCGAGGTCCAGGAGGATGATGCACCCGCGGCGGGTGAAATCATCAAGCGTACGATGGAGGGAGTGATGGAGCTTCGCATTCCCCTCACGTGCACGGTAAAGTCCGGCCGGAACTGGGCGGAGATATAAGGAGAGAAGATGCTGAAGGGCGGATACTTCCCGTAGACAATTGCCGGTATCCCCCACGATCGTTATGTTTGCCTAAGCGCGCGATCAAGCGGTCGGGCGAATAGCATGGGAAGCGGAGACGACTGGGGCGAATGCCATTGTTGGCGTACGGTTTACCACCGCGGAGACGATGCCCGGAGCGGCGGAATTTCTCGCCGCCGGACCACTGTGCGGCTCAAGTGAGCGCACTTGACTACTTCCCCGCTTGTGCCTAGGATTACTGCATGAACAAGCGAAAGTATTTTCTCATCGTGAACTTGATCGCTGGCCGTGGCCGGTGCAAACAGCTGTTCCCAAAAATCAAAGAAGCGATCGACCGGCGTAAGCTTGACTACGACCTGCACTACACCAATGAGCCCCTAGAAGCGGTGGACGTGGCTAAACTGGGAATTGAAGCCGGGTTTACCCATATCATCGCCATGGGCGGAGATGGAACGGTCAACGAGGTGGCAAACGGCATCGTCACCTCCGGCCAAACGGCGGTCCTGGGAGTGATACCCGCCGGGACCGGAAACGACTTCATTCGCATGTTGGGGATTCCCCCCGACCCAATTGCTGCCATCGACTTCCTGCTTTCCGATAACGAGCGCGTGATTGATCTCGGTCAGATCGTCGGCGACCGCTACTTCGTAAACGGCCTCGGAATCGGGATTGATGCTCAGGTGGCACGCGATGTTCTGTTAAAGGAGCACATCCACGGTACCGTGGCATATCTGCATGCGGCGATCAAAGAGGTATTCAAGTTTAAGGCGTTCCCGGTTACATTGTCCGGAGACGGATGGACGGAGGAATACAAGCTGCTTTCGCTTGGGATCGCCAATGGGAAGTACTGTGGCGGCGGATTTAAGTTGGCCCCGCGTGCTGATGTGGCCGATGGGCTGATCGACGTGGCGACGATTGGGGATTTTCCTAAGCTGGAACGGTTGATTCGTTTGCCACAGGCACGGAACGGAACCCACCTTAAACTATCCCGCGTCCATTACCGCCAGGAGAAATCCGTTACTGTCACTTCGAGCGCACGGTTAGTCGCACATATCGACGGAGAACCGTACCGACTGCCGGATAAGGAATTTACCGTTCGGATTGTACCGCAGGCACTGCGGGTAATCGCCCACGGTTAGGCACGCTGGAACCGGCGGTCGAGCTCGGCGCGCGACAGCGTAAATATGATTGGGCGCCCGTGTGGGCAGGAGTACGGATTCTCCATCGTGAGTAGGCGCTCGACGAGCGCCTGTTGTTCAGGCAGCGGGAGGCGGTCTCCAGCCTTGATTGCCGCTGCACACGCAAGCTCGGCAAGCATGTGATCGAATAACGCGCCCGCTAGTTCAGCGCCGTTGGTCAGGACATCGGCGATCTTCTCGATTGCCTGTTGAAATCCGTACCGTGACTGCTCTTCGGCCAATAAACTCGGGTATTCACGCAGGATGAACGTCCCGCCACCGAACTCGTCGAGCACGATTCCGATGCGTGTCAGTTCATCCGTTGCTCCTTCAATCACCGCTGCCGCCTCAAACGGAAGTTCGATCCGCACTGGGAGGAGAAACCGCTGCCGCGCCACTTCACCACTGGCGAACTGAGCCTTAAGCCCCTCGTACAGGATCCGTTCATGAGCGATGTGTTGGTCCACGATCTCCAATCCATCTGGGGTTTCCACAAGGAGATACGTGTTCTGCAGTTGGCCGATGACACGGCGGTCGCTCGTTACTCTCACTTTTTCGGGCGGTTGTACGGCGATGCGGTGCGACGGCGCAAGCGGGAGCGTGGGTTGACGCGTGGATCGAGGTGGCAATGGGGCAGTCGGCACACTTGGCCCGGCGTCGTGCACAATTGGAGCAACCACATAACGCGATGACAGGGCACGGTTGAGGGCGCGAGCCATCAGGGCGTGCACGGCGTGCGCATCGACAAACCGGATTTCTTCCTTGCGCGGGTGCACGTTCACATCTACCGCTGGCGGCGACAGATCAATGTGGATGACGGCAATGGGATAGGTACCACGGCGCAGTATTCCTTGATACGCATTCGCCAGCACGTAGGACAGGCCACGGTCGAGCACCGGGCGACCGTTTACGCAGAATAATTGGTCGCGCCGCGTGCCGCGCTTTATATCCGGAGGGCTGATGAGTCCGGAAACCGTGAGCTCACCAGCATTCTCGTCAATGGGGATCAACACTTGTGCGATTTCGTGGCCGTACAGTTGTGCGATCCTCTCCCGAAGGTCGGATGCAACCGCGGCGGAAAACACTTCTTTGCCGTTGTGAGAAAAAGTCCACCCAATCTCAGGAAACGCGAGTGCAAGGCGATGCACCGCCCGACTGGCATGGAAATACTCGCTGCGCGCCGATCCGAGGAACCGCGCCCGCGCCGGCACATTGAAAAACAGATCCCTCACTTCCACCGTCGTTCCCGGTGCCCGCGCCGCGGGATGAGGTCCAGCAATCGCTCCGCCGGCGACACGGATTTCATGAGCGTCGGCATCGTACGGGCGCGAGACGATTCGCACCCGTGCCACCTGGACAATGCTCGCTAGCGCCTCACCGCGGAATCCCAATGTCGCGATTGCGTCGAGATCAGCTTCGCTCGCGATCTTGCTCGTGGCGTGGCGCTCCACACACAACCGCAGGTCATCAGGGTTCATTCCTTCCCCGTTGTCGCGTACGATGATCGCGTCCTTCCCTCCGGCAGCGAGCTCAACCGCGATAGTCTCACTTTTTGCGTCAATTGCATTTTCCAACAGTTCCTTGACAACCGACGCCGGCCGCTCGATTACCTCTCCGGCTGCGATTTTGCGAGCGAGCTCCTCCGGTAGTTTCCGTATCTTCATAGGGCAAAGCCTACCCAATTCCAGCGGCGGGCACAATGCCATTGACGTACCCGGCGTAATTAGGGTAACGTTGCAATGTTATGTATACGATCAACGATGTAAAAAAATTGCTCGGGCTGTCGACCCCGAATCAGGCACGCAATCGCATTGAGGCGATCAAAGACCTTCTTGCCAGCGAGATGCGCCGCGGCCCGAATAATCAGATCCTGCTTACCGACGCCGGCCTTCGCTTGCTACGCCAGCTCCAGGATTTATACGATAGCGGGTTAACTATTAGCCAGGCGAGTGAAGTTATGCGCTCTAATACCAATACTAATAGCTATCAAGTCGGGGAAGATTTACCTGGTTTTATAAGAAACCAGACTAATGCAGGGACGCCCGAGCAATTAATTGCTGCATTACGGGATGAAATCATGTTTCTGCGCACCCGCGTTGCATTCTTAGAAGAACAACTGCGGACACACGGCGCGAGAACGCCGGTTGAACGCGCGTGGTGGGACGATCTGCGGGAGGAAACCGATGGGACTTAATTTACCATTACACGGGAACGAACGACTGGAGCAAGTCGTCGCCAGGGTCGATGCATCCGAGCGCCTGGCAGCATTATGGGCAGCATCGAACGTGACGGCGATTGACCGCATGCCCATCAACGACCATGGCCCGGTCCACGTCAAGATCGTTGCCAACATCGCGCTCAAGC
>WFSM01000151.1 GCA_015485945.1 Candidatus Bipolaricaulota bacterium
GATGAACCATGTACGGCCGGTGTTCCTTTCCGTCCTCGCCGACGTAGGTCATGTCGAACCGCTCCGGCAGGTTGAAGTCAAATTGAATTGTGGACAGCTGCCAACTGCGCCCGAGACTGTCGTGCACGTCGATATCGATCTTCGGGCCGTAGAACGCACCCTCACCCGCCTTGACTGTGTAGTCGACTCCGCATGCCTCCACCGCCCGGCGCAGAGATTCGGTTGCGCGGTCCCAGTCAGCAGGGTCGCCGACGTACTTGTCCGGCCGGGTGGACAGATGGGCAGCGATGTCGGTGAACCCGAACGCTTCCAGCATACGGATGGAGAACCGTAACACTTCCTCAATTTCATCCCCGATCTTATCCGGCGGGCAGATGATGTGAGCGTCGTCCTGGGTGAACCCGCGCACGCGCAGGAGTCCGTGCAGGACGCCGCTGCGCTCATAACGGTATACGGTCCCCAGTTCGGCAAACCGCATCGGCAGGTCGCGGTAGGAGCGGGTCGCGCTCTTGTAGATCATGATGTGGAACGGGCAGTTCATCGGCTTGATGAAGTACTCCTGTCCCTCGATATCCATCGGGGCGTACATCGCCTCGCGATAGAAGTCGAGGTGACCGCTGCGCTCCCACAGCCCGGCGCGACCGATATGCGGAGTGTACACAAGCTCGTATCCCGACTTGTAGTGCTCGTCCTTCCAGAACGTCTCAATCACGTGCCGGATGCGTGCCCCCTTGGGATGCCACAGTGCAAGGCCGGGCCCGACTTCATCGGACATTGAATACAAATCGAGTTCACGTCCGAGCTTACGGTGATCACGCGCCTTTGCCTCTTCCACTTGCGTGAGGTAAGCGTCGAGTTCTTTCTGTGTGAAGAACGCGGTGCCGTAAATGCGCTGCAGCATCGGTGCGGTCGGGTCTCCATGCCAGTAGGCTCCGGCGACTCCGGTTAGCTTAAAGTACTTGGCACGGCCAGTTGACGGCAGGTGCGGGCCACGACACAGGTCAACGAACTCTCCCTGCTGATACAGCGTCACTGTCTCCGCTTCGATGTCTTCGAGGATTTCCAGCTTTAATTCCTCCCCCTTCATCGCGAGGAGGCCGCGTGCCTCGTCCTTAGACACCTCCATCCGCTCGATCAGGATGTCAGCGGCGACGATCTTGTGCATCTCGGCTTCGATCCGAGCGAGATCATCGGGAGTGAACGTATCTTCCAGTTTAAAATCGTAGTAAAACCCGGTCTCAATCGCCGGGCCGATCCCAAGCAGCACCTGCGGGAACAATCTCTTCACCGCCTGGGCCATGATGTGCGTCGTCGTGTGGCGCAGGACCTCCAGTGCCTGCGGAGAACCGGGCGTGACGAGCGTGAGAGTGCAGTCTTCGCTAAGTGGCTCACGCAGATCGCGCAGATTTCCATCGACGTACGCGCATACCGCGTCGTTGGCGAGACGCGGGCCGATCGCCTCAGCGACCGCGAGAATCGGGATACCGGGCTCGAACTCGCGTGTCGACCCATCCGGCAAAGAGACATGGATCATGGTAACTCCTCCTTCGTAGAATAATGGCCCATCTTAACCCGAACCAGGGCAGAGGGACAAGGCGTAGTGCGGCCCTCAGGTTGTGCAACCTCCTTGACAGAACGAGCCCAGCTATCTATAGTCAACGTTGAAATGGGTCCATAGCTCAGCGGCAGAGCAACCGGCTCATAACCGGTCGGTCCCAGGTTCGAATCCTGGTGGACCCACAGATGGATAAACTATTTGTGTACGTGGAAGGGAGGGCGCGTAGCGAGCCGGGGGAAGCGGGAATTGGGATCGCGGTGACCGATAAGGACGGAAACGTGATCGAAGAGGTATCCCGCTTGATCGGTCGCTCCACTTCTGAGGTGGCCGAGTACCGTGCGTTGCTTGCCGGGTGTCGGACTGCGCTTGCTTATTCTCCCCAATCGGTGATCCTGTTTACCGCTGATCAGCGGTTGGCCAATCACATCACCGGCGTGTTTGAGACGCGCAAGCCAAATCTCAAACATCTTGCTGCCACGATCAAGGGTCTCCTCGATGCGTTTCCCCAGTGGCGGGTGAACTACATCGATCGTGATGCCAACCGCGCTGCCCATCGCCTGGTGGAACAGGCGTTTCACAACCGCGTGCAGGCGAAGATGACCCGCGAGCGTCTGGAGATGCGCCTGCTCGCGCGCGCCGCTGTGTTGAGCGATGACGCGTTGGAGCGCTTGATCGACTACGCGGACAAACTAGCGGGGGAGTGAAGTGCGCCTTGTAATTCAACGCGTTTCCCGTGCCGCTGTTCGTGTTGATGGCGAGACAATTGCTCGGATCAAAACGGGATTCCTGATCTTGGTGGGAATCGGAAGTGGCGACTCCGGCCTCGACATGGTGCGAGTAGCGCATAAAGTCGTGGATCTGCGCGTGTTTTCGGACGCCGCTGGCAAGATGAACTTGTCGCTACGCGACGTTGGCGGGGAGATCCTGGCCGTGTCACAGTTCACCCTGTACGGCGACATCAGTAAAGGTCGCCGCCCGAGCTTTACCGCTGCCGCTCCCCCGCAGGAGGCGGAACCCCGGTTCGACGCGTTTGTCGCCGCATTGCGCGCTACCGGCGTTCCCGTTGCAATCGGCCGATTTGGCGCCAAAATGGA
>WFSM01000152.1 GCA_015485945.1 Candidatus Bipolaricaulota bacterium
AGCACAATCGGCGCGTCGTCACGCTGGTACATAAGGGTAACATCATGAAATTCACCGAGGGGGCATTCCGCGACTGGGGTTACGAAGTGGGCGCGGAGTACCCGCAGGTGATCACGGAGACCGAACTGTACGAGAAGTACAACGGCGAATTGCCGGACGGGAAGATCGTGCTCAACGATCGCATTGCTGATCAGTTTTTCCAGCAGATGCTCTTGCGGCCGCGTGAGTACTCGGTGGTAGCAACGATGAATCTGAACGGCGATTACATGTCCGATGCCGCCGCCGCCCAGGTTGGCGGGCTCGGAGTGGCGCCGGGGGCGAACATCAACTACCAGACCGGCTGCGCCCTGTTCGAGGCGACACACGGGACCGCGCCCAAGCACGCGGGCAAGGACGAGGTGAACCCGTCGAGCCTAATCTTGTCTGCGGTGGAGATGCTCCACTACATGGATTGGACTAAAGCGGCGCAAATGATCGTGTCCGGAATCGAACGCGCGGTCGCCTCCGGCCATGTGACCTACGATCTCGCCCGTCAGATGGAAGGAACCGTCCAGGTCTCTTGTTCCGGATTTGGGGACGAGATCATCAAAAACCTGTAAAGGAGTCAAAAATGGCACAGAAAGGGATACGCGAATACGACGCCAAGCGCATTCTCAGCGCGGCGCTTCCCGAGTATTCCGACGGGCGGTTCCAACTCGATCCCCGGCGCATCCTCGTCACGCCGGCGACCGACCTCGACGCTCTGCCACAGGAAGCACCGTGGTTACGCGAAACGCGCCTCGTCGCTAAACCGGATCAGCTGTTTGGAAAACGCGGCAAGAACAACCTCCTCATTGTCGATGCCGATTACGATCGGGTTAAGGCGTGGATCGCCGAGCGCATGAATACGGAGGTAACGATCGTCCAGACGACGGGAAAAACAACCGGAGTGCTCACTCACTTCCTGATCGAGCCGTTCGTCCCGCACGAAACCGAATACTACCTCGCGATTACTTCCAAGCGGGAAGCGGACGTCATCCATTTCTCCCCCCACGGAGGAGTGGATATTGAGGAAGTGTGGGATACGGTGATCCAAATTGAAGTTCCGGTCACCGCCGCTCCCCAAAAAGTTGATGTCACCGATCGACTTCCTGACATCCCCGACCGCGCGACGCTGGGAGCGTTCATAAACGCGGTTTACCGCATTTACTGCGATTACTACTTCGCCTACCTTGAGTTCAACCCGCTGGCGGTTGTCGACGGGAATCCCGTCCCGCTTGACACCGTGGCCAAACTCGACGACACTGCCGCGTTCCAGTGCGCGGATAAATGGGGCAAAATCGAGTTTCCTAAGCCGTTTGGGAGCATTCACACTCCCGAAGAGGCGTACATCGCCGCCCTCGACGAGAAGACCGGAGCATCGCTCAAGCTGACGCTACTCAACCCGCACGGGCGGGTATGGCTGATGGTCGCCGGCGGCGGCGCGAGCGTAATTTACACCGATACCGTAGTTGACCTCGGGCTCGGCGACGAACTCGCCAACTACGGCGAGTACTCCGGAAATCCGTCCACCGAGCTCACCTACGAGTACGCCAAAACGATCCTCGATCTGATGACACGCACTCCCGATCCGCAGGGGCGGCCGAAGTATCTCCTGATCGGCGGCGGGATCGCTAACTTCACCGATGTTGCCAAGACGTTCACCGGGATCATCAAGGCGCTGCGCGAATACCGCGACAAACTGATTGAGAACAACGTGCGGATTTACGTGCGTCGTGGCGGGCCAAATTACACCGAAGGCCTGGACAAAATGCGGAAACTCGGCGAGGAACTTGGAATCCCGATCGAGGTGTATGGGCCGGAGACGCACATGACACGGATCGTCTCCTTAGCGCTTGAAAAGGAGAAGAAATGAAGGATTACGAACTTTTCACTCGCGACACGAAGGCATTCATCTACGGAGGGCAAACGGCGGCGCTGCAACGGATGCTCGATTTCGACTACATGTGCCGCAAGGATTCCCCGAGCGTGGTCGCGCTCATTACCCCGGAACGCGGTGGGTACGAGAAGGTGTTTTGGGGCACGCACGAGATCCGAGTCCCGCGTCTGCGCTCGATTGCCGAGGCGGTGGCCCAATTCCCGGACGCTGATGTGATGGTCAACTTCGCATCGCAACGGTCGGCGTTCGATGTGACGATGGAGGCACTGGCGACCGACACGATCCGCACGATCGCCGTGATCGCCGAGGGAGTGCCGGAGCGCCAGTCGCGGATCATGGCCGCTACGGCAAAGCAACGCGGCAAGTGGATCATCGGTCCAGCGACCGTCGGCGGAGTGAAGGCAGGCGCGTTCAAAATCGGCAACGCCGCCGGAACAATGGAGAACATCCGCATGGCCAAGTTGTATCGCCCGGGGTCGGTCGGGTTTGTCTCGGTCTCCGGCGGGCTGTCCAACGAGGCGTACAACATCATCGCCCGCAACACCGACGGCCTGAACGAGGGAATCGCGATCGGCGGTGATGCTTTCCCCAGCTCGACCCTGCTCGATCACCTGCTCCGTTACGAGGCCAACCCGGACATCAAGCTCCTCGTTTGCCTCGGTGAGGTCGGGGGAACAGCGGAGTATGAGATCGCCGCCGCGGTGAAGTCCGGCCGAATCAAAAAGCCGCTTGTCATGTGGGTGACAGGAACTTGCGCCAAGGTCCTGCCCGGCCAGGTCCAGTTCGGCCACGCCGGAGCAAAGGCCGATTCCGCACAGGAGACGGCCGATGCCAAGAACCAGGCGCTGCGAGCCGCCGGAGTGATCGTTCCGAATTCATTTGACGACTATCACCTCCGCATCCACGAGACGTACGCGCGGCTTGTACAGGAAGGCGTCATCACGCCGGCCGAGGACTTTGAACCACCGCAGATACCGCTGGATTACAACCAGGCGATCGCCGAGGGACGGGTGCGTCGGCCGACTCATTTTGTCTCCACGATCTGCGACGAGCGCGGTGAGGTGCACAACTACGCCGGCGTCCCGATTGACGAAGTAATCGAGCAAAAGTACGGGATCGGCGGAGTGATCGGGCTGTTGTGGTTTAAGAAGGATATCCCGGTGCACGCGCGCGAATTCCTGGAGATGGTGATCCAGATCATCGCCGACCACGGCCCGGCCGTATCCGGCGCGCACAACACGATCGTCGCCGCGCGGGCGGGGAAGGATCTGATCTCGTCGCTCGTGAGCGGGCTCCTCACCATCGGCCCGCGGTTCGGCGGCGCGGTGAACGGGGCTGCCGAGCACTTCCTGTACGGGCTGCGTAATGGTTTGTCCCCACGCGAGTTCGTGGAGGCAATGAAACGTAAGAACGTGCGCATCCAAGGAATCGGGCACCGCCTGCATTCTCTAGAAAATCCGGACGAGCGCGTCGAGATCATGAAAAACTACGCCAAGACCCACTTCAAGAGAACCGAACTGCTCGATTACGCCCTCGCCGTCGAGCAGGTGACGACCAAGAAGAAGACCAACCTGATCCTGAACGTCGATGGCTGCATTGGCGTCCTCCTCGTCGATTTGCTGAAGGAGATTAGCTTCTCCGACGGCGAGATCGATGAGATGATTGCCGCGGGATTGTTCAACGCCTTGTTCGTCCTCGGCCGCTCGATCGGGCTGATGGGGCATTACTTCGATCAAAAGCGCCTTGGCGAGCCACTCTACCGCCATCCACTCGACGACATCCTGTACGACGTGCCCAAACAGCCAGAGAAAGTGGGTTAGCACAGTGGTTACCTTACGCCGGGCGCATCCCGCCCGGCGTTTTTCTTTGCCATTTTCTTGACACAACGACAAATCGCGGTATAATTATTTTGTAAATTTATATAGTACGCCGGAGAAATATAGATGAACCCGAGGCCGAAACCGCCAATGGTTGCTCTTGACAAGATGGTAGGTGATCCATATACTAATTTTCGCAAGAGGAGGAAATGGATCAAAAGGTGAATCAAAACCATCCGCTAACTGAGCAGCGGCGGCGGCTGATCCTACAACGGCTGCAGGAGTGGGGCGTGGTGAAGACATCGGAACTGTCCGAGATCTTTTCCGTCTCCCCGATGACAATCCGTAATGATCTGAACGCCCTCAATGACCAGGGAGTCCTGGTCCGTATCCACGGCGGGGCAATCGCCCGCGAGCCGATCACTAGCGAGCCCTCTTACCGTGACAAAGCAAACCGCAACCGCATTGAGAAAGAGCGAATCGGGAAGCATGCCGCGGAAATGGTCACCGAAGAGATGGCGGTGTTCATCGGCAATGGGACCACTACCATGCAGCTTGTGCAGCACCTCCCGCGTAGCATCAAAATCCACGTGTTTACCAATGCGCTCAACCACGCAGTCGAGCTCTCCAAACATTCCGGGATCGACGTTTACGTAATCGGCGGCCAACTGCGCAGCGTATCGCTGGGAATGGTGGGAAGAATTGCGCGTCAGGCGTTGCAGGGAGTGTACTTCGACATTGCCTTTCTGGGCGCGAATGGAATCTCGCTGGAGCACGGGTTCACGATTCCATCGTTGGAAGAAGCAGAAACAGCGAG
>WFSM01000153.1 GCA_015485945.1 Candidatus Bipolaricaulota bacterium
GTGGGCGCGGAGTACCCGCAGGTGATCACGGAGACCGAACTGTACGAGAAGTACAACGGCGAACTGCCGGACGGGAAGATCGTGCTCAACGATCGCATTGCTGATCAGTTTTTCCAGCAGATGCTCTTGCGTCCGCGTGAGTACTCGGTGGTAGCAACGATGAATCTGAACGGCGATTACATGTCCGACGCTGCCGCCGCCCAGGTTGGCGGGCTCGGGGTGGCACCGGGAGCGAACATCAACTACAACACTGGTTACGCCGTCTTCGAGGCGACGCACGGGACCGCACCCAGGCACGCGGGCAAGGACGAGGTGAACCCGTCAAGCCTGATTCTGTCTGCGGTGGAGATGCTCCACTACATGGATTGGACCAAAGCGGCGAAAATGATTGTCACCGGAATCGAGCGGGCGGTCGCCTCCGGCCATGTAACCTACGATCTTGCCCGTCAGATGGAAGGAAGCGTCCAGGTCTCGTGTTCCGGATTCGGGGACGAGATCATCAAAAACCTGTAAAGGAGTCGAAAATGGCACAGAAAGGGATACGCGAATACGACGCCAAGCGCATTCTCAGCGCGGCGCTTCCCGAGTATTCCGACGGGCGGTTTCGGCTTGACCCACGCCGTATTCTTGTCACGCCAGCGACCGACCTCGACGCTCTGCCGCAGGAAGCACCATGGTTACGCGAAACACGCCTCGTCGCCAAACCGGATCAGCTGTTTGGAAAACGCGGTAAGAACAACCTCCTCATCGTTGACGCCGATTACGATCGGGTCAAGGCGTGGATCGCCGAACGCATGAATACGGAGGTAACGATCGTCCAGACGACGGGAAAAACAACCGGAGTGCTCACCCACTTCTTGATCGAGCCGTTCGTTCCGCACGAAACTGAATACTACCTCGCGATTACGTCCAAGCGGGAGGCGGATGTCATCCACTTTTCCACCAACGGGGGAGTGGATATCGAGGAAGTGTGGGACACGGTGATCAAAATTGAGGTCCCGGTCACCGCCGAACCACAAAAAGTCGATGTCACCAATCGGCTCCCCGACATTCCCGGCCGCGAGACACTGGGAGCGTTCATAAACGCGGTTTACCGCATTTACTGCGATTACTACTTCTCCTACCTTGAGTTTAACCCGCTGGCGATTGTCGACGGAAACCCAATCCCGCTTGACACCGTGGCCAAACTCGACGACACCGCCGCGTTTCAGTGCGCGGATAAATGGGGCAAAATCGAGTTTCCCAAGCCGTTTGGGAGCATTCATACCCCCGAAGAAGCGTACATTGCCGCCCTCGACGAGAAGACCGGAGCATCGCTCAAGCTGACGATCCTCAACCCACACGGACGGGTATGGCTGATGGTCGCCGGCGGCGGTGCGAGCGTAATTTACACCGACACCGTAGTCGATCTCGGGCTCGGCGACGAGCTTGCCAACTACGGGGAGTACTCCGGAAATCCGTCAACCGAGCTCACCTACGCGTATGCCAAGACGATTCTCGATTTGATGACGCGCACTCCCGATCCGCAGAGGCGGCCGAAGTATCTGCTGATCGGCGGCGGGATCGCCAACTTCACCGATGTTGCCAAAACGTTCACCGGGATCATCAAGGCGCTGCGCGAGTACCGCGACAAACTCATTGAGAACAACGTGCGGATTTACGTGCGCCGCGGCGGGCCAAATTACAATGAAGGCCTGGACAAGATGCGGAAACTTGGCGAGGAACTCGGGGTCCCGATTGAGGTATACGGGCCGGAGACGCACATGACGCGGATCGTCGCCTTGGCACTTGAAAAGGAGAAGAAATGAAGGATTACGAACTTTTCACTCGTGACACGAAGGCGTTCATCTACGGAGGGCAAACGGCGGCGCTGCAACGGATGCTCGATTTCGACTATATGTGCCGCAAGGATTCCCCGAGCGTGGTCGCGATGATCACCCCGGAACGCGGTGGGTACGAGAAGGTGTTCTGGGGTACGCATGAGATCAGAGTCCCGCGCCTGCGCTCGATATCAGAGGCGGTGGCCCAATTCCCGGACGCTGATGTGATGGTCAACTTCGCATCGCAACGGTCGGCGTTTGACGTCACAATGGAGGCGCTGGCGACCGACACAATCCGCACGATCGCGGTAATCGCCGAGGGGGTGCCGGAGCGCCAATCCAGGATCATGGCCGCCACGGCAAAGCAGCTCGGCAAGTGGATCATCGGTCCGGCGACCGTCGGCGGAGTGAAGGCGGGCGCGTTCAAAATCGGCAACGCCGCCGGGACGATGGAGAACATCCGCATGGCCAAGCTGTACCGTCCGGGGTCGGTCGGGTTCGTCTCGGTGTCGGGCGGACTGTCCAACGAGGCGTACAACATCATCGCCAGAAACACCGACGGATTGAACGAGGGAATCGCGATCGGCGGTGACGCTTTCCCGGGCTCAACTCTGCTCGATCATCTGCTCCGTTACGAGGCGAACCCGGACATTAAGCTCCTCGTTTGCTTAGGTGAAGTCGGGGGGACGGCGGAATACGAGATCGCCGATGCGGTGAAGTCCGGCCGGATCAAGAAACCGCTCGTCATGTGGGTTACCGGTACATGCGCCAAGGTCCTTCCCGGCCAGGTCCAGTTCGGCCATGCCGGGGCAAAGGCTGACTCCGCACAGGAGACGGCCGATGCCAAGAACCAGGCGCTGCGTGAGGCGGGTGTGATCGTACCTAACTCGTTCGACGACTATCACCTCCGCATCCACGAAA
>WFSM01000154.1 GCA_015485945.1 Candidatus Bipolaricaulota bacterium
GAAAGAACCTGAAGGATATTGTTGCAAAGAAGCTGAAGGCCGTCAAGGTCGGGTCTGAGCTTAAAGTTAGAAAGGGGTAAGACGGCCCGGGCCACCGTATCGACCTGCCGTTGGGGGAGATCGGTGGACTGTGAAAGGCGTGTACGCCTTCGAAAACGGCAGCCCGTATTACCGTCGCATCGGGTGGAGTGTGCGGTGGTAGTGTGGTGCTGTCGTTTTTTTGTTGTGCCTGCGGTGTGTCGCCTCGACGTTGGCGGGAAAGTGGGGTAGGATTGGCCCCGCTAATTCTCATCGGTCAGGAGATGCACCGTGATGAAACGCATTGACACATTGCTCACCCCGCGGGCGGTTGCCGTTGTCGGCGCCAGTCCCCGACCCGGCGTCGTCGGTGGGGAGATCTTTCGCAACATCGTGCATGGGGGGTACCACGGCGCTGTCTACC
Organism: Candidatus Bipolaricaulota bacterium; assembly: GCA_015485945.1. Lineage (GTDB taxonomy): Bacteria > Bipolaricaulota > Bipolaricaulia > UBA7950 > UBA9294 > S016-54. The sequence goes on from WFSM01000154.1 coordinate 443, forward strand.
CCGTGAACCCGAACCATGATCAGATTGAGGGGGTCAAGTGTTACCCCGCGGTGACGCAAATCCCCGAGCCGGTCGATCTCGCGGTCATCGCCGTCAAGCGCGATTTGGTGTTGGACGTCGTTCGCGATTGCGGTGCTGCCCATGTGCCGCATCTGGTGGTGATCACCGCCGGATTCAAGGAAAGCGGCGAAGAGGGAGCCCAACTCGAGAACGCCATGCGGGCGGAGGCGGCGCGGTTCGGGATTGATCTCATCGGCCCCAACTGCATGGGAATCATCAACAGCACCCCTGAAGTGGCGCTCAACGCCTCGTTCTCCCGCTGGTTCCCCAAGCCGGGGCCGATCGCGTTTATCTCCCAGAGCGGATCGCTCGGGGAGACGTTTCTCGAGTTCTTCGACCGCATGGGGCTCGGGGTATCGCTGTTCGTCAATTTGGGCAACCGCGCCGGGCTGACGGAAAACGATCTCCTCGCCGGGCTGGCCGACGATCCCCGCATTACCACCATCCTTCTCTATCTGGAGAGCTTCGCCGATCCGCATGAATTGCGCGAGATCGCGGCCCGTATTGGCGGCACAAAGCACCTGCTCGCACTGAAGGCAGGGCGTACCCAGGCGGGAGCAGCGGCGGCGGCGTCCCACACGGGCGCACTGGCCACGCCGGACGCGATCGTGGACGCGTTTCTACGTCAGAGTGGGATTATACGTGTGTTCTCGATTGAGGAGGCGCTTGTGGCGTTGCGGGCGTTTAGTCATCCCCGGATTCCCCGCGGCCGCCGGGTGGCGATCCTCACCAACGCCGGTGGGGCAGGCATCATCGCTACCGATGCGTGTGAGCGAACGGGATTGGACGTGCCCCGGTTTTCCACTGCTACGCAGGCGAAGCTCGCGGAGTTCCTCCCACCGGAGGCGAGCATCGGCAATCCGGTCGACATGATCGCCACCGCGGGCGCGGACGACTACGCCCGTGCGCTCTCCGTCGCCATCGCCGAGACGGACGCCGCACTCGTGATCTTCCGCCCGCCAATCGTGCTCAAAGATCCGGTGGACCAAGTGGCGGCCAACATCGTCCGCATCGCCACGCAGTTCCCCGACAAACCAGTGGTAGCGTGCACGTTGAGCGATAGCGAGTTCGTGGCCCCGTTCACCACCGCGCTCACTGCCGCCGGGATTCCGGTATACACCATGCCCGAGGACGGCGTGGCGGCGCTGTCCGTGTTGCACCAGGCTAACCGCGCGTTGACTGCAGCGGCAGCGGTTGTGGACCAGTTCCAGCCGGATCATGCCCGTGCGGCCGCGATCATTGACCGCATTCGGGCGACGGGACGGGAGACTGTGTCGTTCGCTGACGGAGCGGAGATTCTCAGTGCATACGGGGTTCCAATTGCCCCGTATGCGTACGTGGATGATGCCGGATTCGACACGTTCATGCGCGACGTCGGGTTCCCGCTTGCAGCAAAACTCGACGCCCCGGGGTTGATGCACCGGTTTGAGCGCGGAGCAGTGATCATCAGAATCAACAACCGTGCTGGGCTTGACCGCGCGATTGCTCAGTTGCAGGTGGTGGCGCAGCGAGAGCGGCTGACCAACGCACGGATCCTGGTGCAGCCAATGCTGTCCGGTCGGGAACTGATATTTGGGATGAAGCGCGATCCTGTGTTCGGGCCAGTACTCATGTTCGGGATCGGAGGTACGCTTGTCGAGGCATTGCATGATGTGTCGTTTGGGGTCGCCCCTGTTTTCCCCAATCAAGCGGAGGCGATGATCCGCGCGATCCGCGCATTTCCGCTTCTTAAAGCGTTTCGCGGTCAAAAGGCCGTTGCTATCCGTCCACTCGCAATGCTCATTCACCGTCTTGCTCGGTTAAGCATGGCATTCCCGGCGATCGCGGAGATCGACATCAATCCGTTTATTGTGGGGGAGGGGGCGCAAGGCGCGGTGGACATCCTGATGAAATTGATCACCTGAAAAAGGAGGGAAGAGGGGAGCTCGGTTTCCCTCGCCCATACCGAATCGAACGGCAGCCCATCGAACAGGAAAGCTGCACTGCCAAGGAGGTCAAACAGTGCGCCTGAACCTACCCGCTTGGGTTGTAAGCCCAAGTTAGGCCGACACCTCGTCACGGACTCGCCGGAACTAACACATCTCGCGGCGGAAGCTCCCC